>JAITWV010000008.1 GCA_031285105.1 Streptococcaceae bacterium
ATTACTAACGGCTCTTTAAATGACGTCATAGAAATTGATGCAGCTAGTAATAATGGGGTCGAGGATGTGCGGGTGATTCGTGATACATCTATTTTTCCACCAACTATTGCTGATTACAAAGTGTATATCATTGATGAGGTACATATGCTTTCAACGGCGGCTTTTAATGCGCTATTGAAAACTCTTGAAGAACCGCCGAGCAATGTGGTATTTATTTTAGCCACGACCGAAGTGCATAAAGTTCCAGCAACCATTCTTTCTCGTGCTCAGCGTTTTGACTTTAAGAAAATTACGACATTAGATATTGTGGAACATTTGCGTTATATTTTAACTCAATTGAATGTTGCCTATGAAGAAGAAGCGCTGTTTATTATTGCCCGAAGTGCTCAAGGTGGAATGCGTGATGCGTTGTCGATTTTGGATATGGCGATTATTTATTCAGATGAAAAAGTGAGCGTTCAAGATGCTAATTCGGTGACAGGATCACTCACTTATGAAAATATGGAAAAGTATTTAGTGGCGATTGTTGAAAAAAATACGCAAGAAGCACTTCATTTAATAGAAGAAATTTTAGCACAAGGAAAAGAAGCAAAACGATTTTTAGAAGATGTTTTGCTTTATCTAAGGGATTTATTACTTTATCAACAAGCACCTAAAATGATTGAAGAAAAATTTGCCCAAGTTCGCCCAACCTTTATTGAATTAAGTCAGCAATTAACAACCGCAAAAATTTTCAAAATCATTGAAGTATTCAATACCACTAATCAAGAAATTCGATTTTCAAACAACGCTCAAATTCAATTAGAAGTAGCAACGGTCAAAATATTAGATGAAGCACAAACAATTCAGACAACAGACTCCGCTTCACAACAAGAAATTGACATTTTAAAACAAGATATTTTAGTTTTACAAAAAGAAATTGTTGAATTACGCAAAAATGGTACACAAACCACCTCTGCCAAAAAACAAAAACCAGTCAAACAAGCACCAAGCTCAAGTTATAAAGAACCAGTAGAACGTGTGCTCAACATTTTACCAACAGCCAACAAAGCCATTAAAGAAGAATTCAAAAACGTTTGGGGCGATTTGTTGAATATGTTAACGATTCCGCAAAAAGCCAATTTTATGCAGTATTCGATTGGAGCAGCCACCCCGACGCAAGTTGTTTTAGTCTATCAAAAAGAGGTGGCATTTTTAGCTGGAAAAGTGGCTGGTGATGAAGAATTAAAAGAGGCAGTAAAACATGGATTGGCTAGATTGACACAATATTCTCCTGAGTTAATTCCGATGACTACTGAGGGTTGGAGTGAGGTTTTAGAGCTATTTAAAGGTAACAACACGCAAAATCAAGAAGAAGCACCAGAGGCAAAAGATGATTTTGTTGATAGAGCGATGGAAATGTTTGGTGATGTTGTCGATATAAAGGATGAATAAAATGAAAGAATTAGTCAATTTTTATAACTTAACCCGCGATGAATGGAAACAAATGTATGAAGATGGTGTGCCTCCCTTAACGCAAGCGGAGTTAGATCAGATTACCAGTTTCAATGATTCGATTTCCTTACAAGATGTCCAAGAAATCTATGTGCCATTAACTCATTTGATTCGGATTTATTTGAAATATCAAGAAAATTTGACACTTGGAAAAGGGGTATTCTTACGAAAATTACTAAGAACGCCACCTTTTATCATTGGCATTTCCGGAAGTGTGGCTGTTGGAAAATCCACTATTGCTCGTGTGTTACAAATTTTGCTGAGTCGTACATTTAAACACATGGATGTCGAATTAATCACTACCGATGGTTTTTTATATCCAACTGAATATTTAGTTGAGCATAAGATTTTGGATAAAAAAGGATTTCCAGAAAGTTATGATATGAAACGCTTGATACAATTTTTGTCAGAGGTTAAAAGTGGCAAAGAAACAATCAGCTCACCCATTTATTCGCATGAAATTTATAATATTGTACCAGATGAAGAGCAGATTTTAACGCGTCCTGATATCTTGATTGTTGAAGGAATTAATGTCTTACAATTGCCTCAAAACGAGCAAATTTATGTCAGTGATTTCTTTGATTTTTCAATTTATGTGGATGCCGAAGAAGAAAATATTAAGAAATGGTATCTGGACCGCTTTGAAAAATTATTAGATTCAGCTTTTCAAGATCCTGATAACTTTTATTATAAATATGCTCAAATGCCAAGAAGAGATGCACTTGCCAGAGGATTGTCCGTTTGGAATGCCGTCAATAAACCGAACCTTGAGCAATATATTCAACCAACGAAATCAAGAGCGGATGTTATTTTGCATAAAGGAGACACGCATAATATCGACAACATATATTTGAGAAAGTACTAAACGTGTGTTACAATTGTAAAAATTTTTATATAAATGGAGGAAACCAACTGTGTCGAACGTATTAGGGGAAACAAAGGATTTAGAGAAAATTATTGTTCTAGATTACGGTAGCCAGTACAACCAATTAATCACACGTAGAATTCGTGAGTTTGGTGTATTTTCAGAGTTACTAAGCCACAAGATTACCGCCAAAGAAGTCAAAGAAATTAACCCAATCGGGATTATTTTCTCAGGAGGCCCTAACTCAGTTTATGAAGAAGGAGCCTTTGGAATTGACGAGGAAATCTTTGAATTAGGTATTCCAATTTTAGGCATTTGTTACGGCATGCAGTTGATGACTGACAGATTAGGTGGGAAAGTTGAACCTGCCTTAAATAAAGAGTACGGAAAAGCAATGTTAACGCTAACGGATGATGCTTCCTTATTTGCCTCAACACCAAATGAGCAACAAGTTTGGATGAGTCATGGAGATTTAGTTACGCAATTGCCAACAGGATTTGTTACAGTCGGTACCTCACCAGATTGTCCAATTGCAGCCATTCAAGACTTAGATCGCAACTTTTTCGGCGTTCAATTTCACCCAGAAGTAAATCATTCTGAGTATGGAAATGTATTGTTGAAACATTTTGCCTTTGACATCTGTAAAGCAAAAGGTGATTGGTCAATGGATAGCTTTATCGATATGGAAATCAAAAAAATCCGTGAAAAAGTTGGCGACAAAAAAGTATTATTAGGTCTTTCAGGCGGAGTAGATTCATCAGTTGTTGGTGTCTTGTTACAAAAAGCAATTGGTGATCAGTTAACTTCAATCTTTGTGGATCACGGTTTACTTAGAAAAGGTGAAGCAGATCAAGTGATGGATATGTTAGGTGGAAAATTTGGCTTAAACATTATCAAAGTTGATGCCAAAGATCGTTTCTTAGATAAATTAGCTGGCATTAGCGATCCAGAACAAAAACGCAAAACAATCGGAAATGAATTTGTTTACGTGTTTGATGATGAAGCAACCAAACTAAAAGGTGTTGATTTCTTAGCACAAGGCACACTTTACACAGACGTAATCGAATCAGGAACGGAAACAGCACAAACGATTAAATCACACCATAATGTTGGCGGACTTCCAGAAGACATGCAATTTGAATTAATCGAGCCATTAAATACGCTATTCAAAGATGAAGTTCGTGCGTTAGGAAAAGAGTTAGGTATGCCAGATGAAATCGTTTGGCGTCAACCTTTCCCAGGACCAGGATTAGGCATTCGCGTAATGGGTGATATTACACCTGAAAAATTAGAAGTCGTTCGCGATTCCGATGCAATTTTACGTGAAGAAATCAAAGCAGTAGGACTTGAGCGTGATGTTTGGCAATACTTCACAGTAAATACAGGCGTACGTTCAGTAGGTGTTATGGGTGATGGTCGAACTTATGATTATACCGTAGCCATTCGTGCGATTACTTCGATTGATGGAATGACCGCAGACTTTGCAAGATTACCGTGGGATGTGTTACAAAAGATTTCCGTGAGAATTGTCAATGAAGTGGCGAATGTTAACCGAATTGTTTATGATATTACGAGTAAACCGCCGGCTAGTATTGAGTGGGAATAATGAATGAAACTAAAATGGCGAGTTAAAGCCGATTAGAATGGGTTTTTCAAACGTAGATTGGTACAAAATCGTAAAAAAATAGATGGTTCCCCGCCAAAATTTAGTTATAATTAAATAAAAAAATTGAGTCAGGATATAAAATCTTGGCTCTTTTTTCAGTAAAATGATGGAAAACATAGATAGGTAGCAAAAAGATGTTAATGGATGTCCTTTATTTTGAGTGAAGGTGTGATAGTATGTTAGAAAAAATATAACGTATCCAAATGGGGGAAAAGATGATAAATATTGAAAGATTACAACGTTTGCCAGCAAAAAATAATAAATACAACGTAAGATTAGATGTGAATGAAAAGGTGATTTTCACCACAATGTTAAATACGTTTGGAACATTAGAAGATGAAAGACTTGGTGCAAGCACGGCGTTTACTATTACCAACCAAAAACTTGTGATTGATAATGGGTTTGGTATATGGGAGATTCCTCTAGAGTTAGTTAAAAAAGTTGAAAAAGTAACGGATAAACTACTTTTTATACCAATGCGTGTCTACAAAATGCACTTTAATGAACCCGTTAGTTTTAATGAGGCGGATGGAGAAGAAAAAAAGACGATTGGATTTAATCTTTATGTTAAAATGCCAAGCCGAAAGTTATTTGAAGAGTTGCTAGAGATATCTGTATAAAATAAGGCAAGGTCGTGAACTTTTATTAAGTTTAGATTCTTAAAAAATAATTCTCGCTCTTTTAAGCCCCGTTTAAGCTAAACAATCTATAATCCTCATATACAAAAGAAATGAGGGAAAAATCATGAACACATTTAATAGCACAAGAGGTTTCTATACAATGTCTAGAGGAAATATGATGAATGCAGGTTTAAGTAAAGGTGCAATTTTAATCGGTATTTTAATTTTACTAGTGGTTCTAACAATTTTAGCTCTAACGATTTACAACACGCTTCAAATTAGAAAACTAAACACACCAGCAATTCCAGAAAAAAAATTAACACCACAAGAAGAAATTGCTCTTTTAAAATCACAAGTTGCTAAACTGACAAAAGAAAAAGAATCTCCTCAAGAAGTAATAGAAACATTAGAAGAAACCAAAGAATAACGAAAAACTGCTAGCGTAAATTTCATGCTAGCAGTTTTTACGTTATCGTTTTTTTCATCTTAAAATATTCCAAAACAGTTAAAATAATCATCACCAAATCAAGTACAGTCAATAAAACTAAGCCAATCGAAGGTTTTTGCACAAAATCATACATTTGATAAGCAATAAACCCAACAAACATCAAAACAGACAAAGGATATGCCCATAATTTTTTCTTCCATAAAAGAATGATTGCTAGAAGTTTAATGATTCCATGCGTGAGTAAATATAAAATAGCCAGATGTTGGGTGCTAATTGAAAATGTACTTCCCCATAAAAGCAACTGGTTCATCAGCCAACTTTTTGGATCCTCGGCTAATTCATCGCGAGTAATCAGTTTGATTAATTGATTCATGCGTTCTGGTGGTAAGAAAAATAAAGCAATTCCACCAATGATTTCAAGGACTGCATTCGCCCCTTTTAACAATAAGCCGATATTAAAGGTTCTATCTAAAATTGTCTCTTTTCTTTTAAGCATACTCCCACCCCTTAAACTTATTATAATCGAAAACAAGAAAAAAGAAGACTAAAACCCTTAGCCTCCTCATTCATTATTTATTAAAAATTTTTGGACCTTTACGCATATTTTTAGCATCATTACGAGGTTCAGCCATTTGTTTTGAGCGACCGCCACCTTGTTTTTTCTTAATAATTTCAAGCATTTTTTCTTTATTACTCATCTTCATTCCCACTTTCATATTCAACAATAATAACATTACAGTTATAACCTCAAAAAGGCTTTTCGTCAATAAAAGAAGCTTCATTTAAGCAATTAAGTTATAATAAATTAACAAATGAAAAAAGAGCGGAGGGGAAGTAATGTGAATATACTTATTGGAATTGGTGCCATTGGTTTATCTATCTGGCAGTTTTATATCACCATTACTGGTTTTAAAGAATTTCAAGCAATAAAACGCAAGCGAACGCTACAAACGATGATTCAACCAATTGGGTATATCTTTAGCTTTTTCTTTGCTGTTGTTGCTTTTTTAGTTGGTGTCCTCTTTTTAATTGGTGTTTTTTCATTATAAAATATTCAAACGATGTAATCAAAAAAGTAAATAGATTAGATGATAAATAGTGACTAGTAGATGGATTTAAATAAACGACCCACTCGATTTATAAAATGAGCGGGTCGTTTTTTAATGTGAGCGAAATGATTAATTCATCAAAAATAAAATTTTGTTAAAGCAGTAAGCGAGCAATTTCATCACGCACTTTCTGCCAATCC
>JAITWV010000022.1 GCA_031285105.1 Streptococcaceae bacterium
TTTTAATCCCCCAATTTTCCATTACTTTAACTGCTGCTGTTCCTGCTTTGATTGTGTTAGCCATGATTTTTTTCTCCTTTCGATTTAAGATGCTCGTTGTGGCGATTTGCTCACGTGGCATACTTCTTGAAAAATCACTTTACGCGTTTTTTGGCGTAAATGATTTTTCAAAAGTTGCCCACTGAGCTGCCACATAAGGGCTCAATTTCAAAGTAAAAAAATGAAATGTTATTATTAGGATAATCATAACAAAAAGGTTGAAAAATCGCACAGATATACCCTTTGATTTTATGGTATGGCAAGCATATTACAAAAAAATAAGCGTCCTCTTTTTCATAGAGGTACGCTCATCTTCTACATAAAACTAGCCACAACATGCCCAAATGCAACCAACATATAACTATAACTGGCTACTGAAACTAATTTTCCTGCACTCATAATTAACATATATTTCTTAAATGACATATTGGTTAAAGCATTCATCAAGACCAATGCATCGTCTGGTGAAAGTGGAAAGAACATCATAAAAGTGAAAAATACACTCCACTTTTTGCTATCACCAATTTTACCAATATATTTATCAAATGCCTTTTCACCAATCAAAGCCAAAACAAACATTTTCCCGTATTTTCTTCCCAGTAAAAATAAGATAACCGAGCCAATTACATTACCAATATAATTATAAATCAACCCATAAATCGGACCAAAAATCATCACTCCTGCTGCATTCGTTATCCCACCTGGTATAATCGGCACAACAACTTGAATAATTTGAATAAAGATGAAAATTATCGGTGCTAAGTAGATATTATTTCCCACCAAACGACTTAGACGCGTTGGATCAGTAAAAACGCCACTTTGCAAGAAATAAATAGTTAACCAAATGGTCAATGCAATTCCTATTATTGAAATGAAATGTAATATTTTCCTGGTAGTTCTAACTTTTATTCCTGCTTCCATGGTCTTTCTCCCCTTATTTAATAGTTAAACCTTGTAATTGAACACTTGAGTTTTGGGCTTCAATTGTCAATCCTTCTTTGCTATTACCTTCTTCATATGGTAATGTTTGTTCCACTAACCAGCCTTCATTCGTAAATTTTTCTAAAGTACTACCTTCACCCTTAACAACAACTCCCAATGCTGTTAAGTCATGAATGTTCATAAATGCATTTTCTAAAGTAATCTTGCTAGCTTTTTGAATGGTTAAATCTGAAATATTCACACTTGTATTACGAACATCAAGATTTATTGAAGGTACTTTCACTGAGTGTAAATTCAAAGAAATATTAGGCACACTCAAGTTTAAATCTTCTTTAATTTGTACATCCGTTAAACTAAAACCGCCACTTCCACGTTCGACCTTTAGGCTATTAATTTCCATTGAATTCATTGAAACCCAACTTTCATTTCCGGCAATTTCAATGTCTTTTACAAAAATTTGTGAAAGAGCTACGGAATTGTTTACACCATTAATGATAACTGATGATAATTCGACATTTCTTGGAACGGTAATGACAATTTCTTCATTCATTGCATGAAAATTGACCCCAATGTTCATATAAACTGGATTCGTTTTTCCTGAAATCGTTGCGGTATCTCCTGAAATTTCTAACTGTGCTCGAGAATCTCGCAAGTGGCTAGATAATTGAAACTGCGAACCCTGAATGACACGTACATTTGAGGCAGTCGTATCAATTACTAAGTTCTTAATGTTACTTGGAATATCTTCGGTGTGATTGATTACTGTTGAAATAACCGGTCTTCCTTCACGCCATTCGATATTGTTATTGCCACCTAATGCCAAACCACTTCCAAGTAGCACACCACCAATAGCAACAAGCGATGCACCGGCTAGTAAAATAGGTTTCATTTTCATTAGAAATCACCTCCCATTGATATTTGTTGTTTTCTTGTAATTTTTCTGCCAATCCATTTTAGAAAATCAATGAACTTGTTGAAAATCCATTTGGTTGACTTTAAGACAAATGGTGTAATAACAATTCCTAAACCAGTTAACAATAATCCTGCGCCCACAAAAACAAAAGTCGTTGCTGGATTTTGGAACACAACGCCAATTCCTGAAACGATCATGATTAATCCACCAGCTAAAAAGGCAATTAATACAGAATAAGCCGCAATTAACAAAGCACCAATTGACATTAAGACTGCAAAGGCAACCGCTAAAACCCCAATCGCTAATGGAATTAATAAAGGTGAAGCAAATAAACTCAACACAATCAACCAAGCTAAATGAATTCTAGCTTTCGCATGCACAGGGGCTTTTTGTTCCATTGCTCCGTCATCTTGATTTAAGAAATAATTCATTTTCAAACTTTTCGCAAATTTCTTTGGTGTCCCATATTTTTCAACAATTTCTTCTAAAGACATATCCGCATCAGCAAAATACTCTTCATAATATTGAATAATTTCGACACTATCTTCATATGGAATGTCCTTTAATTCTTTTCTTACATCCTCTAAATAGCTATTCATCTTCATTTACCTCCATCAAGCGATTAATCACGTCTCGAAATACCACCCAATCACTCCAAATTTTTGTTAATTCATCTTTTCCAGTTTGTGTAATACGATAATAACGTCTCATGCGTCCTTCATACGGCACGTCGTATGTTTCTAAGGCACCATTTTTCTTTAGTCTTCTTAATACTGGATACATGGTTGACTCACTTATTGGTAAATTTCCTTGAACGGTTTTGGTTAATACATAGCCATACATTTCTTCTCGATTGAGGATTGCTAGGACTGTACCATCTAGTAATGCTGTTGGAATTTGAATATCCATTATACTTCCTCCTTTTGTAATATTGTTTACACACATATATTATACGTAATATAATATGATGTCAATAAAAATATTTATCTCTTCATAATATAATAAGATAAAGGCTTATTTAGCTAATAGTGTTGATTTGTTATGACTTTTTCTTTAGTACATCGTAATTGATTTTAGATTGTAAAAAGAGAAGTTTGTGAATTATAAACTGCGAGTTTTCGTATATGGGCGGAGGACTGGCTCGACGGTGTGACAGCAGTGGCACTAGGGGAATCGGCGTAGCGTGGGCTTTTCTTAGCGCTTTAGCGCTTAGAAAACCCCTAGCCGATTAAGCAATGAAAGAATTTGAAAAGCGCCCTTCTTTTCAAATTATTTGCTTGCGTCCCGCCACAGCAGCCATACCGTCGAGCCAGTCCGCAGCCCATATACGAAAACTCGTAA
>JAITWV010000128.1 GCA_031285105.1 Streptococcaceae bacterium
CTGAAAAATCTTTATTTTCAAAAACAGTGGTGTTAAACTTCTGTAAAAAAATGGGTTGCAGTGGTTGGACAACATTTAAAATGCAATATCAAGAAAGTTTAAGACACAAAAAACAAGAAGTATCAAGTTATACCAGTTCAATTTTAGATTTTTTGCAAGTGTTTCAACAAGATGAACGAAAACAACAACAAATAACACAAGCAAGTGGAATTATCAAAAACAGCACCAGAGTTATTTTTATCGGAGCCGGTCCAAGTGGTGTAATGGCAAAATTTGGTTCGATGTTGTTTGTTAATATTGGCAAACCCACACATTATATCGACCAACCTTATTATCCTATCGCACAAGATGATTACTCCAATACAGTAATTATTGCTTTAAGTGTCTCAGGCGAAACACAAAGTATTATTGCTCGTTTGAGTCGCTTTAAAGAATTAGGAGCGAAAATTATTAGTGTGACGAATACAATTAGTTGTACGATTTCTAAAATGTCTGATGTTTCACTTTCTTATTATGTACCAGAAGAGGAGTTTTTTGTTTCAGAGCAAATGGCACAAATTCACATTACTTTAACTACACAGATGCCAGTTGTTTATTTAATAGAAGATTTAGCACATAAAATTATGGTTTAAGAATGATTGACGAATTGTGTCTTTGATCAAGTTGTACTTATTTTTTATCATGACTCAATAATAAATTGACAGGTTTTGTTTTTTTGCAAATAACCTGTTTTTTTGTCTTGAAAAAGGATTACAATTTAATGAAAGCGTTGTTATAGTTGGTTCATAAACAAATTAGTTGGAGGAATTAGTATTTTGAGTAAATTAAAAAAAGGATTTTTATGGGGCAATTCAACCTCAAGTATGCAAACAGAAGGTGCATGGAATGTTGGTGGTAAAGGAAAGTCTGTTTATGATGTGCGTGAGTCAACGGAATTTTCATCCGATTGGAAAGTAGCAACAGATAGCTATAATCGTTACGAAGAAGATTTTGATTTGATGAAAGAAATGGGAATGAATGCATATCGTTTCCAAATCTCGTGGTCACGTGTTTGTCCTGATGGCGATGGTGAATTTAATGAAGAGGGAATTGCTTTTTATGACAAGTTTATTGATGAATTAATTAATCGTGGCATTGAGCCTAAAATTTGCTTGTATCATTTTGATATGCCATTAAAACTTGCCCAAAAATATAATGGTTTCTTATCAAGAGAAGTAGTAGATGCCTTCGTTCGTTACGGAGAAGAAATGCTAAAACGTTTTTCACATAAAGTAACTTACTGGATTACATTAAATGAGCAAAACCTTTATTCAGCAACTCATAAAGCATTTAAATATGCAGGTTACTTAACGGGTGAGCAAACTTTAGAAGAATTATATACGATTTCACACAATATTATGATGGCACATACTCGATTTGCAAATCACTTACATGAGTTTTATCCAGAGTGCCAAGTAGGTGGTATGCTTACGTATATGGAAGTTTATCCATTGACTTCTCATCCTAAAGACATTTATATGGCTCGTCAGTTGGATGAATTTATGAACCACAATTTGCTTGAAGCTTACACGCATGGCAAGTATTCCAATGAAATTTTAGGGTTTATGAAAAAAAATAACCTAATGCATGTAATTAAAGAAGGTGACTTAGAAGAAATGGCGAAGATGACAAGTGACTTTTTGGCATTTAGCTATTATGCTTCTCACACGATTGATCACACGAAAATACCTGAGGGTACTCCAGTGAATGCTTATTGGGAATATGGTGTAGTACGTAATCCTCACGTAGAAGCAACAGAAGGTTGGGGTTGGCAAATTGACCCAATGGGCTTTAGAAATATTTTAGTAAAAGTTTATAACCGCTATAAATTGCCATTATTCCCGAACGAAAACGGAATTGGCGTGCAAGAAGAGTGGGATGGTGTCAATGAAATTCAAGATGATTACCGTATTGAGTATCACCGTGATCATATTCAAGCCATGAAAGATGCTATTTTAGAAGATGGTGTGGATGTGATTGGTTATCTTGGTTGGGGCTTGATTGATATTCCATCTTCACAAGGAGATATGCGCAAACGTTATGGCATGGTATATGTGAATAGAACAAACCACAAATTGCTTGATTTAAAACGCGTCCCGAAAAAGAGCTTTTATTGGATGCAACAAGTAACAGCTACGAATGGTGCTAATTTAGAAAATTTAGTTACGGTACCTAGTTAATATTATATGGGTTAACAAGCATTTAGGTGAATAATTAAATGCTTGTTAACGCCCAATTTAAAAGGAGAAAATTAAATGGAACAAAACAAAGTATTAGATAAATTTACAATATTTGCTGCAAAACTGGGCAATCAAATCCACTTACGTTCATTAAGAGATGCATTTGCTTTAACCATGCCAATGTTTATCTTAGCAGGAATTGCGGTTTTAATTAATAATGTAGTCTTACCGTGGTTTTTAGCTGATGAGTCGCTAGCTAATGCACAAATTTGGGGTAGAATGATTACAAACGGTACGTTGAATGTAACAAGTTTACTAATTGCACCAATGATTGCTTATTTCTTATCTAAAAACAAGAAATTCAAAAATCCAATTGCTTCAGCTGCGGTTGCTATCTCAGTTTTAGTTGTCTTAATGCCATTTACAGTGAATGTTTTGCCAATTGGTGCTGAAGAAACAGTTGAAGTAATGGCTTTGTTACGTTTTGCTGACTTAGGAACGCATGGTATGTTTGCAGGAATTATTGTTGGGCTTTTATCAACTGAATTGTTCATGCGCTTTTCAAATATCAAACAATTACAAATTAATTTAGGTGACGATATTCCACCATCAGTAGCCGATTCATTCTTAGTGTTAATTCCAGTAATGATGGTCATGAGTGTGTTTGGATTAGTTTCATTTACTTTACATACAGTCTTTGATACCAACTTGTTAGTTTTGATTACCACTTTAATTCAAGAGCCATTACGTGCGGTGAATACAAGTTTATGGGGCGCAGTTTTAATTTATAGTGTAGGAAACTTCTTATTTACTATTGGAATTCACCAAACAATCATTAATGGTGTATTATTAATGCCAATTGCTTTAATCAATATGAATGAAAATATGCTTGCTTTTCAGTATGGGCAAGAAATTCCACATATTATTACCAATACATTCATTCCAACATTTGGGATGATTGGTGGTACAGGTTCAACGATTTCATTAATTATTGCGACTTTATTATTCGGTAAACTAAAATCAGCCAAATCAGTAGCCAAATTAGGTGCAGGTCCAGGGTTAT
>JAITWV010000062.1 GCA_031285105.1 Streptococcaceae bacterium
ATTTTTCTTATTTATTTTCCACTATCCCCGTAATTAGACAATACACGAGCAGAAGGATCATTCACATCATTTCCCACCCATTCTTTATTGGGCATCCAAAAGTCAGTTATCCAATGCGCATATCCAGCATAAAATTCTTCAAATATATCACGATAAAGTAAAGACTCTTTGGTAAATGGCGTGTTTTGCGGATATTTGACACTAGCCATTGCTAATTGATCGTCACAATAAACTTCGTTGGCATATTCTTGTAAATAATCAACCATTGAATGTCCTACCGCATCAGAAAATGCCGCTTTTTCACGAAATAGTAACTCATCTGTAAGTAATCCACTGTCCTTAAAGGCGTAACGAAGTAAATATTTTCCCTTACCATATTGATTCATTTTACGTTTAGGATTGATGGACATGACATAAGCACAAAACTGCAAATCAGCAAATGGTACACGTGCTTCAAGTGAGTGTGCTGCAAGGCTTCGATCAGCTCGTAATACATCATACATATACAACTGGCGGACACGCTTCATTGATTCTTTTTGAAAAGCAGCTGCATTTGGAGCAAAATCTGTATATTTATAACCAAATAATTCATCAGAAACCTCGCCTGTCATTAAAACTTTAATATCAGTATGTTCATGAATATATTTTGCCACTAAATACATGCCAATGGAGGCGCGAATAGTAGTAATATCCCAAGTTTCCAAACTAAAAATAACTTCTCTTAAAGCGCCAAGTACATCTTTTTTAGTCATAGTAACTTCAGTATGATTTGTGCCAATATACTCAGCAGCCTGCTTGGCATATTTTAAGTCAATCGGATCCATTTCCATACCGATTGCAAAGGTTTGGATAGGTTTATCTGAATGCTTTTGCGCAATTGCACAGACTAGTGAAGAATCTAGCCCGCCAGATAAAAGATACCCCATTGGCGCATCTGTATCCATTCTTTTTAAAACAGCTTCTTCTAATCTTAAACGAATTCCTTGAGCTAATTCATCAACAGGTGCTTCAATTAAATGCTGCGTTTTGGCGACATCATAGTATAAATGAAACGCACCATTAGCATAATAGTGTCCTGGAGGAAATGGTTTGATATTTTGACAGTAATCAATTAACCCTTTTGCCTCAGATGAAAAAGCAATTTTCCCATTTTCATAAGTTTCACCGTAAAATAAAGGACGAATACCAAATGGATCACGAGCAGCAAACACCTCATTTGTTTTTTCATCCACCAAAACAAAAACAAATTCACCATCTAGCATTTTCACCATTGTTTCCATTCCAACACTTTCAAATAACGGCAGCAACACTTCGCAATCAGAACCGCCATTAAAAGTATAATTTTCCTCTTTTAAAAAAGAACGCAACTGTTTGTAGTTATAAATTTCTCCATTACACATTAATAATTTTTCGTTGAGCATAAAAGGCTGCCGACCATTTGTGGACAAGTCCATGATTGATAGGCGATGAAAGAAAAGGATATTCCCTAAATGATCCTTTTTAACAACTGTATCATCAGGCCCACGATGTGAAATAATAGATTCTTGCGATTCAAGCTGTGCAATTTCCATAGATGAATCGGATAAAAAAGTAAAACCACACATATAATTTCCCCCTAATTTAAAATGATTGTGTACTATTAAATCATAAATTATGAACAAAGACAAAATATATGCTGGAAAAAAGACGAGTATCCAAGAAGAAAAATATCATGGATACTCATTTTTTTAATAATTTTAAAAGTATAAATCCTAAAAAGGACATGCCCAACAACCATAAAGCAGGGATAAAAATAAGCAAAAAACTAATAATAATTATCACCGGAGCTATTCTTAGAAGTTTATCTGCCATGAGGTTACCAACATTTCTTTCTCGTTCAAATTCGGGACGATAGCGATCATCTTTGTAGCGCTGTGGAGTACGTGTGAAAAACAAACCATTATTATATTTAATAAATTTGGCCAAAAAGGTTGCAAAGAATCCAAAAAAACTAATAAACACCAGTAACATCTGAAAAGTCATGTTCCTCACCTCGTTAACTAGCCATTATTTTCAAGAATCTATCTTCCCAATGTATCGCATCCTCCACGCTACGAGCAGTAATCATTAACGTATCAGCACCTGCAATTGTTCCTAAAATCCTTTGCGTATTCAGCTCATCAATCAAACTAGCCAAAATATCAGCAGTTGATAAGCGAGTTTTCACTACCAACATAAATTCCACACGAGCAACCGAAAGGGCATAAAGAGTAATCGCTTGCCTCAAACGGCTTTCCTCTTCTTCTTTGCTTACTTGTACATAAATTGTTTTATTGCGCTTATTTTTAATTTTAACCAAATTTAACGCTCGAATATCTCGTGATAAAGTAGACTGCGTGCTTTCAATACCGATAAACTCTAACGCTTTTTGCAATTCTTCATGTGTGCCAATTTCTTGTGCATTAATAATTTCAAGTATCTTTTCTAAACGCTCTTTTTTTTTCATATAATCACCTACAGTTAATTGTACTATCATTATACAATAAATTCGCTAGTATCGCATTTTTTCACAATTTGTAGTATATTATTAAAGAGAAAAAATCAAGGAGAAAACTGATTATGAGTGAAAGAGATTTAGTAGCACAAGCTTTATCCACTGCTTTAGAAGGTCAATTATCACAAGAAGAAATTTTAAGTTTATTAGAAAATCCAAAATCAAAAGATCATGGCGATGTGGCATTTCCAACATTTACTTTGGCACGTGTCTTGCGTAAGGCACCACCGATGATTGCAAAAGAAATTGAAGAAAAATTACCAAAAGAAGGTTTTGAAAAAGTTGAGGTTGTTGGTGCTTATTTAAACTTCTTCTTAGATAAAAAAGCGGTATCTGAGGCAACTTTAAAAGCTATTTTAACGCAAAAAGAGCACTATGGTGATACCAATATCGGTCTTGGGCAAAATGTTGTTTTAGATATGTCTTCACCAAATATCGCGAAACCTTTTTCAATGGGACATTTGCGCTCAACGGTTATCGGTAACGCACTGGCAAATATCATGACAAAAATTGGCTACCAACCGGTGAAAATCAATCATTTAGGTGACTGGGGCAAGCAATTTGGTTTACTGATGGTTGCTTATAAGAAATGGGGCTCAAAAGAAGAAATTGAAAAAGCACCGATTACTGAGTTGTTGAAATTATATGTTCGTGTGAATGCCGAAGCCAAAGAAGACTTAAGTATTGATGACGAGGGCCGTGCGTGGTTTAAAAAACTAGAAGATGGCGATGAAGAAGCATTAGAGTTATGGAAATGGTTCCGCGAAGAAAGCTTACTTGAGTTCAACCGTATTTACGAAATGCTTGATGTGACCTTTGACTCATTTAACGGAGAAGCTTTTTATAACGACAAAATGGATGAAATCATTGACTTACTTGATGAAAAAGGCATTTTAGAAGAGTCTCAAGGTGCCACAATCGTCAATCTAGAAGAATATGGCATTGAAAATCCAGCTTTAATCAAGAAGTCAGACGGAGCAACATTATACATTACCCGCGATTTGGCAGCTGCCTTATACCGCAAACGCACGTACAATTTCGCCAAAGCATTGTATGCAGTCGGCAATGAGCAGTCAGGACACTTCAAACAATTAAAAGCCGTTTTAGATAAAATGGGCTTTGAGTGGGCAAGTGAATTAGAGCATATTCCATTTGGTTTAATTACCCAAGGCGGCAAAAAATTGTCAACTCGCCAAGGAAAAGTGATTTTACTAGAAGAAGTATTAGCTGAGGCAGACAAATTAGCTTTAACACAAATCAATGAAAAAAATCCAAACTTGCCAAACAAAGAATTAACTGCACACCAAGTAGGAACAGGCGCAGTTATTTTCCATGATTTAAAAAATGACCGCCTAAACTCATTTGACTTTGACTTAAAAGAAATCGTACAATTTGAAGGCGAAACAGGCCCTTATGTCCAATACACACGCGCACGCTCAATGAGTATTTTAAGAAAAGCTGAATTTACACCAGACGAGAACGCCAATTATTCATTAAATGACACACAAAGCTGGGAAATCATCAAATTATTACAAGAGTTCCCACAAGCAGTAATTCGTGCATCAGAAAAATATGAACCATCAGTCTTAGCAAAACACGCAGTAAACCTAGCCCAAGCATTTAATAAATACTACGCCCAAGTTCGCATTTTAGATGAAAACGAAGAAAAACAAGCACGATTAGCATTAGTTTACGCCGTAGCCCAAGTATTGAAAATGGATTTAAGCTTATTAGGAATTGGCGCACCAGATGAAATGTAGAATATAGTGGTGAATCGAGCGTTTAGGC
>JAITWV010000253.1 GCA_031285105.1 Streptococcaceae bacterium
ATGAATGTATCGCTTAATGACCTTTTGGGGTCTTCATCATTCAAAGTAAGGTCTTTTTCTTCAAGGTTTAATTCCTCAATGTCAAAATCAAACTCTTTCATATCAAAGTCCATTTCAAGTAATTGCTCTAACTCAATTGCAAGCATTTCTTCATTCCACGTTGCTTTTTCTGCTACTCGATTATCAGCCAGACGGAATGCCTTTATTTGTGCAGGAGTTAGAGCATTCGCTTTAATAGTCGGAACTTCTTTCATATTGAGCTTTTTTGCACCCAAAATTCTTGTGTGTCCGCAAACTAGAACATCATCTTTATCAATGACGACAGGTACAAGAAAACCGAACTCCTTAATACTTGCTGCTACCAAGTCAATAGCTTCTTTGTTATCCCTTGGGTTATTGGTGTATGGCATTAATTCATCAACTAATCTATATTCAATTTCATATTTATCCATTATGCGACCACCTTTTTTCTTTTTAAAAACACAAAAAGCCGAGCAATTATGCCCAGCTTTCGTTAAGGAGTTTCACTTCTTTGCCAACTTATCCACACTATCATTATAGCATTTAAAAGTGGCATGTTGTTGGCAAAAAAGTGGCAAATTGTTTCTTATTTACACACAATTCAAATCTTCTAAGCTATCAATGCCGAATAGAAAAATAGATAAATCTTCGGTTGCTGTTTTGACTTCTTTGTAAATTACACTCTTGTCGAGATTATAAAGTTCTGCCAAAACTTCTGCACTTTGTTTATTGTCTGATACATAAAGCTTGTCAATAATTTCAAACCTGCGAGCTTCTGTGTACCCGCTAATTTTGCAGTATTCCCCAAAACTCTGGTACACAACGTCAAAATATTTCAGCATTTTATTAGTCTTGGCTTTATACTTCATCAAGGTGTTTAGATCTAACAGTTCGCTATCATAAGTCATTTCGTTATATTCTTCTAATGCGTCAATGTTTTGTTCGCAATGCTTTTTCAACATACGATATTTTTTAAGCAGCAGGTTGGTGTTTCGTAACCGCCAATCTTTACGCTCTTTTTTCTTCTCCGTGTTGCTTTTCTTTTCTTCCTTGCGTACAACTTTTGCAATTAATTCAATTTGTTCTGCGGATAATGTTGTCATAAAATGCCCCCTATTAAACTACTAATTTTTTAATGTACCAAACCCTAGTATCAAGTTTCTTTTTCTCCATTGCTTGTTTTGCTAAATACTTTGATTCGTATGCAAAACGTGGGTACTTACTATCCCAACTATAAATGCCCCACATTCTTATTGACCTTCTCTTTCTTAGCTGTGCCGTTTTCCTCGGCTTTTTGTTGTAATCTGCGTTTTTTCTTTTTAATTTTTGATTTTGTTTTACCCATTACTAGAATCCTCCAGTTAAAAATCGTTCCAATCGCCTTTTGATATATCATTGTCAAAATCTTCTTTGACTTCTTTGTATCTAATGAATTTAAAATCATTATACTTATTGTTTATTTTTGAAAGTGCATCTCCAATATTCCTACCAGATACGACCACTCTATTCGTGTATTCACTCATTAGCCGATACTCATACTCAACAAAGTAATATTTACGTTTTTTGCTTACACTGAGGTTAATTAAAGCAATCGCTATAGATGAAACACTTAAACAAACTATGATGATATTAATCATTATATTAATAATTCGCCGTCCTCCAAAAATTTTTCTAACTTATTCTTATTGATTCTAAGTTGATTAGTTGACATTGTTACTCCTATTTCATCAATAACAAAATCACGCATGATTTGTTTTACTTCATTAATTTCAAAATACTCAACTATATCGTATTTTCCTTTCATGAGTTCCGCAGTTTGTTTATTTGTAGTTATTATTTCTCCATGTTCAATTAAAACATGATAGTTTATTTCATAATCCTTTAATTTTTTCATTCAAAACTGCTCCAATCTGTAAAATCGATATCTTCAAAAATATCCGTCAAATCAAGGAATACAAGAGTTGTTTGTAAGCTTGCTCGCACATCATTTTCTGTTTCAAAAATATGAGGGAATGTTTGTACAAACTCACCCAAATTGTGATAGTAAAACCAAGCACCGAAAATTTTTTCATCTTCATCAATAAAATGATACTCAAATGCGTATTCTTCCAATGCTTTGTATAGCTTTAAATCTTCGCTCACTCGGACACCTCCACCACAAACGCAAGATAGCGTTCGTCTATTGCTTTGATTTCTTCTAGCGTGAATTTTTCGCCTTTAGAATTGATATAACTACCAACTCTAAGTTTAGACGAATTTTTTGTAAATTCTACACTTGTATATTCATAATCATCGTGATCAATATACATACAAGGAAATTCAATATAATACAACTTCTTTCTCATTCTTCCACCTCATAACCGATTTCCTTAAGAATAGCCTTTGCGTTTTCAAGTGCTTTTGGACTATCCCTATGTTTTGCACCAAATTCTAAACTTGATAATCCATCTTTAACTTCTTCAACACAAGTGCTGGTTTTATAGATTACAAAATACACGTCATCTCCATTTACATAGATGTGGTATGAGAATCTAAATTCATCGCCAACACGCTTGGAAACTCCATATTCTCCTTGGTCAACAAAACCTAACTGTAATAATTCTTCTTTTGTTTTAATTTTCATGATTTCTCCTTATTATGCGTAACCTTCTGTAACTGCGTATTTCTGCCAATCACTTCGTGGAGTGTAATTACCCGCTCGGTAGATTGCCCCTCTAAGTCCATGGTCTGTAAATACATACAACATGCCTAAATGTTCATTGTCTGGCATATATCGTTTATAAATTTGATTAAGCGTCAATTCTCCGTCAAATTTATCATGTCCTAGTTTTATAGTTTCTTCATCGTGTTTAAAATCTGCTGGATTTGGTAATGGTATCAATACGCCCACTGAATTTTCTAAATAAATTTTTGTACAAGCATATTCCCCAAAACCTATGAGTGTTTCATTTATTTCTTTAGTCATACAATCTCCTTTTAATCTAAAAACATACCTTTGTCTGCTAAATCTAAAACCAACAAGAATATATCTAACTCACTTACTTCCTCGCACTTGTTTCTATGTTGGTTAATAGCTGCTGTTATTATTTCAATTCCTGTACTTTTTGGCATAATGTTTGGATAGTATAGCTTTGCCTGTTCTGTTACCCACTCAACCTCGAATAGCGACCATGCAAAATTATTCTCGTCCAATGCAATATACTGCTCTTTCATCTATGACGTACTACCTTTCTAGTTAGTGGTACAATGAACCAATCATCTTTTCTAACAAGTCTGCTACCAAGTGCTGGGTGTTCAACTGAGAATGTATTTTGATACACGCCGATAACACGACATTCAGCACCCTCAATCATAATTAGATCATGTTCTTTAATTTTCATCAGAGCCTAACTCCTTTTTGAACATTTCAGCAAACTTTTTTTGAAGCTTAATTACCGTTTGACTTTCATGATAACCGCATTGAGTTCGGATAAAATCAAACATAAAATCATCAAATTCAATTATTTTATTTTCAAAGTCAATTTTTTGATTTCTCATTTTTAAATTCAAGTCTTGCTTACGAAAGCAAGGCAAGCATATCATATAGTCATCATGTTTATTGCAGTGCACACAATTACTCATTTTTTTGCTCCTTTTTAAAAATCGAGGCTTATACACTTATTTCTCATATAAGCCCCATTCAGCGTCTTTAGTTGCGAATAGTATTATTTATCCTCTTTCTTTTTTGACGCTATTTTTGATTTTGATTTCGGCGTTTCTTGTGCCGATTTCATTCTATTCAAGCGGTCATCTTCTTCTTGCATGAATTTTGCGTACTTTGCTTTTTTATAATCATCTTGCAAACCTTGATAACTTATACTGTATGTTCGCAGTTGCCCTTGTAAATGCTCGTTGCTATATAACAATTCAACGTTTGTGCGATTTAAAATGTCATTCCGCTTACAAAGCAACGCATTTTTTCGCGTAAGTAAAATCATTGCTAGTAAGCTAATACACATAATAACTGTTAGTGATACTAAGATAATTGTGCTTTCTGTCATGTTAATTTCTCCGTTTCTAATTCAATTTTGTATGCCTTACTTCCGCTCAGCCCACCATACTCAAAGCTCATTGACTTGATAACTTCGTAATTATCGTCCGTCCATAACTGTGCGTCCGTCATGCCGTCAATTAATGCCTTAACAGTCGGGTACAAATTAGGTGGATCTAATCTTCTTCGTGTTGGGCTGTAAATAGTAACTTTCACTTTGCAGGGCTTGTCCTTGTCATAAAGCGGTAAGGTAGTTGTATCAAGTTTATTTTCTACAACCATTTTTGCTTTATCTCTTAAAGCCTTTGTCATTTTTGCTTTCTGCTGGAAGTGCAAGCGGTCGTTGCTGTTTATCAATTCTCGCTTTTGTTTGGTACGATATAGTTCAAAAATAAATTTCATGTTTTAACTCCTTAACTGCTTACCAAGAAATCTTGAGCATTCCTTCGCCGTTTCGATATTCATTTCCAGTACTTGACCAATATGTTTCAAGGACATATCCTAAATTTCCAAGGGTAGATTCAACATCACCAGTTGCTTTTATCCCCCAATCTTCTTCACTAAATTCGCTCAGCACTTGTCCTTGATACCATTTTTCAGTCAGAGGGATAAGTACAATTTTTTGCTCTTTCGCAACTCCTCTAATTTCTTTTTCGATATAGTCAAGCATTTTTTCTACTAACTTGCCTCGTTGGTTGTAAAGTTCTCCTGCTTCTTTTGCACTAATCATTCCATAATCCTCCTAAAACCTCGCTTGATACTCGCTTTCCTGATTTTCATATCTGAGTATCTGCTCAATTATTCCGTAGTTGTCATAGGCTACTTGCCTTGCTTTTTCCATTTGTGCAATAATAAGCCCGAATTTAAGGTACTCACTTCGCTGCAATGCGTTATCCCTCAACTCCATGTAAAGCTTAGCGTCTGCTTTGTAATTTGGATTGTTGCGGATAATCCTTTTGCTAATGTTATCCCTTGCTAGTGCTAAATGTTCGCATTGCACAACGCCCCAAGAGTAGACATAGCTGTATTCTTTCATTGCTTCTTCAAATTGCTTTATTGTTAAAAGGCTACTTGTTTGCTCCTTTGTAAAATACTGCTCTGCTTGTTGCGTCATAAGCCCTCCTAATACTGTTCACTAAATGTCATAAAGTGAGCTATAAATTTAAAATCAAGCTCTGAACCTGCTGCACCGTCCCTGTTTTTAGCAATTTTTACTTTCGTTTCGGTTTTTTCATGCTCGTTACTTTTCCAAAGTAGAATTGTTACGTTTGCATCTTCTTCAAAACTGCTGCTTTCCTTGAAGTCGCTATTATTCGGCTCACTGTATTCGTCTTTGGTTTTATCCGCTCGTTTAAGTTGGGTCAAAAGAATAATTGGTATATCATACTCAATCGTCAGTCGTTTAATGGTTCGGGTAATCTCAATAAACCTCATGCGAATATCTCCACGGACACCTTGCACATCTACTAATGTTGCTTGGTCAATAATCGGAATATACTTCACACCTTTTTCTTTGCATTCCCTAGCTTTTTTGGCAATCTCTAACGCAATGCTTGATAGGGTGCGGTGGTTCTGTCCGAATATGCGTAAATCTTTATTTTTTAGATTTTTAAATGCTTCAACCGCTCTTTGCTTGTCATGTGGTTTCATTTTTGCTGGATTTACAATAGTGCTAAGATGAATGCCACCCTCATTTGCTATAAAACGGTGTATCATCTGCTTTTTTGTCATTTCTAAAGCGAAGAAATCAACACAAGCACCTTGATTGCGGTTCATAATCTTTTGCCCTAAGCTAATAGCAAAAGCACTTTTACCTCCTGCTGGTCTTGCACCAATCACAATCAACTGTCCGTCTAATATGCCACCGTTTAACGCACGATCTAAAGACTGATAGCTTTTAATGAAATCACCGTCTTCTGTTTTTTGCAGATGTTCCAGCAATTCTTTTTCACTTTCTGCTAAATCGCCATTTTCTAAAGGCTTTTTCATGGTGTCTAATTCAACAATGATTTCTTGTAAACGGCGACTATCTTCATCTTTGCGGTATTGATAAAAGTCAGCTTGTGCTTTAATAAAGGAACGCTCCAAATATTCCGTCTTTACTATCCGCTCCAACTGTTCTAACGTGTATTCTTTCGCATATAAATCTCTCAAGTTTTCTAAATCCTCAAGGTAAATGCTTGTAAAATAATCTTGATGTGCTATTTTTTTGCGTAAATCTTGTAAAGTCCAATCATCAAAATCTTTGATTGCCTGTAAGGCTTGAGCAATCGTTTTAAATGTGGATTGCTCAAACCATTCAGCTTCAATGTGCGTTTCTATTAATCTGCTAGGGTTTGTTAGTATGCAGGCAATCAATTGTAATTCATAATTTTCAGCCTTTTCATTGTGCATTAACTATTAACCGCCCTTTTATATTCTTGTTGTGCTTTTACAAATGCTTCTCCGTCAAAAAAGCCGTATTCATCTTCAAAATCTTCTTGCTTTGGCTTTTTCATATCTGGATTAGATACTCTTTTAGGTCTATTGCTTGGAACCTCATTTAAATATCTATCAAAATTACTTTCTCTTAATAAGGTAATGGGATTTAAATGTTTAGCCATATCTGTGTTCAACCATTCTTTTGCTTTTAGATCAACCACCGATTTCATTTGTTCAACTGTATAGCCATTTTTCAATTGTTTATTTACTGCTTGAATATATGACTTTGTTTCTGGATTATATTTTTTGCCTGATTTTTCATTCAAATAACTAATAAATAAAGCAACTGACTCTTTATGTTCTATTTCTTTATTAGTCTTTTTTTGTTGGTCTTTATTTATAGTTGGCGATTTTCTATTGTTGAAGTTCAACTGTTGAAAATCACTTGTTGATAATCTAAAGTAGTTTTTTTCATCTGTAACTTCGTGAACCCATACCAATTTACCGTTTTCATGCTTTTTAGTTGTTTTGAAGTACCCTAGATTTTCTAACTCCTTAATTCCACTTCTGAAAGCTGTATAGCCATCTGAATTTGAATGTTTTGAAATTTCTTCTAAATAAATCTCCCAACTATCAGGCAGACTCATTAGATAAAGCAATATCCCTCGGGCTTTCCAAGATAAATCTTTATCCTTAGCTGCTGCATTCGCAATTTGTGTAAATTCATTTCTTGTGCGTTTTTTTAATATTGCCATAGCTACACCTCTTAGAATGGTAAATCATCATCAGGAATGTCAATTGGTTCATCGCCACCGCCAAACCTTGCGTCATTTCGCCCTTGCGGTTGATTCCCCTGTTGCGTGTTATTCCCTTGCGACTTGCTTTCTAAGAATTGGAAGCTATCGGCGACAATCTCGGTTACATAAACACGTTGACCTTGTTGGTTCTCATAGTTGCGTGTTTGAATGCGACCTGTAACCCCAATTTGACTACCTTTACTTGTGTATTTATGCAATGCTTCGGCTGAATTGCCCCAAAGTAGACATTGGATAAAGTCTGTATCATAGCTACCTTGTGGGTTTTTGAATGTGCGATTTACTGCTAGTGTAAATTTCGCTACTGCTCTATTGTTTTGCGTATAAGTTAAATCTACGTCTTTTGTTAATCGACCGACTAAAACAACGTTATTAATCATAAACTTCCTCCTCAAACTATTTTAAATCCCTGCCCGCTTACATGATTAACATTGCTTTCAACGTCTACGGGATTAACAAACTCAAAATTTAAATCTTTGCTAGGCATTGTCATTGTTAGCGTGTACGTTAACCCGATTCTTTCATTTGTAATCGGGTCTTTTACTGTGTTTAAGACTATACTTTCAAATGCAACATCTTGACTGTCAAAATCAATCTTCAATAAATTCATTTTCGCCCTCACCTTGCATATCCGATAACGCTTCTTCAATAATTAAATGCCCACATTGAAACATTTCTCCTGCTGTTACATTATTTAAATGTAATTCAGCGTCATCACCTTTAATTGTGATTAAAATAAAACCGTCTGAATTTTTAATTGCGTTCGTTAAATCAGCAGCTGCTTGTTTCTTTTCCACTTCTGTCATGCGTTCATCATTAATCATGCGATTGCTCCTTTGTCTGCTTAGCCAGTGCTTTTTCACGCAACTCAGGTACAACTTTTTCTAGGAAGTTTTTCGTGTTATCTTCCATAAATTTGAGTAGCTTCTTCGCTTCATTCAAAACTTTAGTGACATTTTTTAAATCCGTTTCATCTAAATCTGTCATCTCATTTACTTCAACTCGTGTTTTCAATAAATACTTAGGCTCAAAAATATGCTCGTCTAATGTTGCAGCGTCAATAGTGATGTCCGTTTTTACTTGACAAATATCTGTTACTGCCGTTACTTCTACTTTCATTTCATCAAATGCGATTTTAAAATAATCACCAAAGTTTAATTTTTCTTCTTGCATTTTATTCTCCTAAAGTTCTTTCACTATAAAGTCTTTTCCGTCAATTAAATCACTAGCAATCAACGCATCTCTGTATTTAAGCAATTCGCTGAGACTTCCAAAATTTTCAATATAACGTACTTCAATTTGATATTTTTCATTAACTTTTTTAGTGATTTTTTTGTTCATATTTTTGTATCTATCACTAACTAATTTACTCATTCTTTCAGATTTCTCTTGTTGGGTTTCAGCTCGAATCTGTTCGTACAATGATTCATCACTGATTACTTTATTTGTAATATCAAGTGCAGCAACTAAGAATTTATTGTATTTAATTACGTTCTTGCCAAGAAGCGAGTTAATAAAATTTGCCTTTTCGTATGGAAATTCAACACCTAGCTGTTCAACTAAATATTTGGATAGTTTTCTTTTGTTTAAGTTGTTAGCTTTGGCTAATTCATTAATCTGCACTTTCAAATCATTTGGAGTCATTACAACCACTTCACTTTCTTCACGCTTTGTGGCAAGAGCTTTTTTTGTCACAATACCTCTTGAACGAGAAGCAGTGATTGATCTAGTTTTGACATCATCATAATACGCTTCACGACCTTGGTTAACCTCGGCAATTTCTTCTAATAACATTTTTTCACGCCTTTCTTGCATTTCAGCTTTTTTTAATTTTATTTTTAAATCTAGTTCATTTTCGGTTTTCCCTCGTAAATTAGTACGAATTTGCTTTCCAGTGTCTACGCATATCCCAAGATATACACCTCTAGCTATATATCGTTTTTCCCCTTTTTTAGTAGCGTATTTTTCATAGCTCATTCATCTGCCCTCATCTATTTCCTGCATACGCTTTGCACTCATAATACCTAATCGCTGTAATGTGGTTTCATCAAGTTCAATTGGTTGTATTCCATGCCAACGCTCACTAAATTCTTGCCACGTCATTGTGTGTATTGCTTGGTGGTGGGCGGTACACAATGCGATATAGGTATGTTCCCTATGATCTACTAACTTGCGTTTCCTGCGTCCGATTGCTTCAAAGTGGTGTATCTCAGCACCTTGTTTTCCGCACACTGCACAATTTCTAAACTTAATGCAGTTGTAAAGGTGTCTGTTCAAATTTTCAGGAAGTATTGCACGTTTGGGCATTGGCACTCCCCATTCAAAACAGAAATCTATTAAAAAATTTAAAAACTCAACCGCTTCTATCCTAGAACTACTAGAAAAGCTAAAATCAACGCCTGTTTCGCCTTCAAATAAAAATTTAAAGTATATCTTCAAGTAATCCGTTGTATGCCCTGTATGCTCTGAAATATCGCCTATAAGGGCATAACCGAATTTACGTTGTTGTGGCGTTAAGTTACGAGGGTCATTGATAATCACATCAATTAATGGCAAATCGCCTTCTTCTGTGATTAAGTCAATAAATTCTTGACTTATATCATCATCGACCCTCATAACTATTTCATTGCCGTGAAAATGTTCTATGAAACCAGTTAGTTTATTGCTCATGCTTCTACAATTTTTCTAGCTCTGCCGTATAGTCCAACAAGTTCCTTTTCGTCAAATTGTTTATATTCCTTGTTTAAAGCTTGTTCTGCTTTCACAATCAAACTAAGAACTTCTTCATTTTGCTTGCTATGCGTTTCAATATAATCAAGCATAATTTGCTGTTTCGATTTTTTAGGCTGTTCTTGTTGCTTACCTGCGGTTTGGTTGCGGTATTCGTCGGTGTCAGCGTCCTTAGTATCATCAATCAAGAACAAGCCATTTAATGCGTATTTGCGGGCATAACTTGAAGCTGTTCCAGTAATTTGGCTGGAATCCATACCTTTCTTGCTTTCAGGTTCTCTAGCAAAACCACGAACTTGCAACTCATGTTTTCCGTCAGTAATCACAGCAATAGCCATTACATACTTCCAACCGTCAACATTTGAAATATCATCACTTACTGTAAGGAGTAATCCCTGTTCAGCAAGCAAAGGTTTAACCGCTGTTAGGATGTCCTCAGCACTACGATAGGCGTATTTTCCAAAGCTGTTATATTGCCCTTTTGGTGCTCTAAGTCGATTCTGCACCTCAATCAGTTTTTTAACTAATTCTTCCATGCTAGTCCTCCAGTTTAGTTACTTTTCTGTTCTTGATGTCTGGAATTAAATCTTTATCAAATTCAAAAGTTTCAATCATTTTTGATTTATTTTCTTTTTCAATTGCATAAGCAGCACGGTTTGCTAATTCCTCAGCATACTGCTCCATGTGATACCTTTGCATATCAAGCCTTGATTTTTCTTCCTTGTCTAATTCCAAAACTGCCAATTCAAATTTTACATTGGCTACTTTTTTCATAACTTCTGCATGTTCAATACGTAAATCTTCTACAAATTGTTCTGTTTTCATCATGATCTAACTCCTTTAAATTTTGATTTCAAATTCTTGTGTTTCTTCAACAGTTACACCTGCAATTAATTCTCCGTCCTCAGTTACAACTTTTCCGCTATCGGTCATGTGGTCTTTTGCCCAAGCTTTTAAACCTTTTTTATCAACTTCTTCACTTGTTTTTACTCGAATGAAATCGTTAAGCTGTTTTTCTTTTAATTCATCAAGTAAAGTTGCGTCATAGTTCCAAGTAGTTTTCTTTTTAAAACGAACAGAACCGTTTATAGTTTTAATTGTTTTCTTCCCTTGTTCAATAAGATAAATTGCTGCTAAATTATCAAAGTGTGTCATTTTATCTACTTCATTTTGTTGCAATTGTTGTTTAGTTAAATCAATTTCAGCAATCTTTTTTAATAAGCGTTGTTTGCTTTCTGTCGCTTGCTGTTCATACAGATCAAACTGTTCTTTGGCTTCCTTGTATTTTTCTAAAGCCCAGTTTAATGTGCTGTCATTGGTAATTTTGAAACGTTCTTTTTCCTCGGTCATAAACTTTCTCCTATTGTCATTGTGCTAATGTCATTAAGATGTCTAGTCATGGTCTACAAAAAATTTTCATGCTATACTTTTGATGTCTTTAGTTTTATCGGCATTGGTTGCAGCCAGTGCCTTTTTTTGTGGATTAGCCATAATTAAACTCCTATTTTCAAAAATCTTTACTTTGAGATATTTTTCAAACTAAATTCTTTTCTAAGTGTGCTAACTTCATCACAGATAATCTTTTTGACTACATCTGAGAAATCATCTAACTTTTCATCTAGCAATTTTGCGTTGTTTCTTAAAATTTCTAGATTGCGTGTTGCTTGTTGCTCTTTTTCCAAAGCGTCAACTTTCTTTTGTAGCTCCAACGTTTCAAGCCTTAATTTCAAACGTTGCTTTTCTTTCTTCAATTCATAAACTTCTTGCTCTGTTGCCATTAATACACCCCTTTTTCTTTTTCGATACGTTCACGAATAATTGCAGCCATTACTACATAAAATCTGTGGTCGCTTGGAATAACTACACCCTCCATGCTGTCTAAGACCGTACCGTCCTTTCTTACGTGCGTAATTTTTGGATTCCATTCAGTTGTTTTTTTACTCAATGTAATTCCCTTCTTTCTCTCGAATTTGAGATATTTGGTTTAGAGCTAAACTTTAGCTCTGCAATGTGATTTTACCTTTTAGATTGTGAAACAGTATACAATCAAATTTTGGTAATTCTATAAACGAATTTTGAAAAGTTTGATTAAAGCTAATAATGCGTCGTTTGCTCTACCACCTGTATACTTCCCTTTCAAAATGTCGTTTAGCTCCTGACGCTTCACACCTACTAAAGTAGCAACATCTGCGAAAGTATAATCACTTTCTTTAATGCACTTAGTAATTTGTTCACGTGCAGCTCTAGTTACGTTTGCCATTAGGTTTCACTCCTTTCTAAAACTTAAAGTAAGTTAATTAGTAATTTTTTATAAAAAATATTTGCATTATTTTATAGAAAACTGTAAAATAGGTGCATAGTTAAATAAGCAATAAAACACTTAATATTAGAGCAATCTTGGCGGGCTGCAATTAAATATATCGGTGCTTTTTAGTTTGCTTTATTTATTACTAACTAACTTACAAGAATTATTTTACAGTAAACTGTAAAAATTTTCAAGCATTTAATTACAGTTTTTTGTAATTTTTTCTTACGACAAAGGAGAAATGCGATAATGTCGCTATTTGAACGTATAAAAAAATTAAGTGATAAGCGTGGAATTAGTATTCAAAAGTTATCAAGCGACCTTGGTTTTAGTGATAACCTTATTTATCAATGGAAAAATTCTAGCCCTAAAGCAGATCGTTTACAAAAAGTTGCTGACTACTTCCATGTATCTGTTGATTACTTATTAGGTCGTGATGAACAAGAACCTAAAGTCTACACAGAAAAAGATATTGATAAGATTATTGATAATGGTATGTCCTATGACGGAAAAGAAGTTGGCATTGAAGATAGGGAAATACTGAGAA
>JAITWV010000159.1 GCA_031285105.1 Streptococcaceae bacterium
GGTTCCATAACTTTTCAAGAAGAGCGCTTGAAAAGTTATTACACCTCGCAAGCCTATAAGTAGGAGTAATCGCTGAAGCGAAAACTCCTACTAATGCGCATTGTCGTCCTTTTAGGCTATGGCAGGGCTCCCACCCACGCTCCGAGCCAAGCCAGCCGAAAATTCGCAGTTTATAATTCACAAACTTCTCTTTTTTCAGTATCAAATCAATTACGATGTACTAAAGTGATTGCTTTTTTAAATATTAATCAAAACCAACATTATTAACAAAATGTGCCTTATTTTTTCATTCGATGTTATTTATTCAGCTAAATAGGAGCATTTTTGAATTGAATAAGGTCTTTTTCCAATTTTGCCTTATTCAAAATAGAATTTCAATAAGGCAAAATCAACAATTCAATAAGGTAAAATTACTTTTTGCCTTATTGAATTTTTTTGCGTTAAAAAGCCTATATCTAAGCCGTTCTTCAAGTGGAACGATTATCATCTTGGAATTAAAAGTGATTTTTATTATTTGTTATTTTATTTTAAGTTTACGAACGATATCCATTTTCATTTCTTTTTAATTATTTGAAAACATTCATGAAACTTTTCTTGAAAATTAAAACAAAGAGCTTTACAAAAATAATTAATGGTAGTATTATCTAACAGCGTTAATAATTCACAATAAGAGGTGAAAAAATGAATTACGAAGAAGCTGCTCTTTTGTTTATGCAAGCTTTAAAATCAACAAATAAATCAAAAATGATGGGCAATATGAACCAATACTCAAAAGGTGAAAATGCGGTTTTAGCTCAATTATTCCATCAAGACCAAGAAGAGATTGCTCCAAGTGAGTTGAGTAAATGCACACATACTTCCACAGCTAGAGTGGCAACGATTCTTAATTCATTAGAAGAAAAAGGATTTGTGACACGTGAAATCTCTAAAGAAGATCGAAGAAAAATTGTCGTAAAAATTACTGAAGCTGGTAAAAAAGAGGCATTGAAAAACAAAGTGATTATTCTTGGCAACATTTCAACAATTTTTGAGCAGATGGGTGAAGAGGAAACGCAACATTTTCTACGAACGTTTGCAAAATTTGTTGATCTTGGAAGTAATTTAAAAGGAGAAACAAACTAAATGAACGAACAAACTTTAGACATTCATGGCAAAAAATATAATCGCACGTTGATGATTGTGGTCATATTAGTAGCGACATTTGCAGGGATGTTAATGCAAACATCATTAGGGACAATGTTACCGACCTTAATGAAAGACTTTAATGTCAATATGGCAACGGCACAAACAGCAACGACTTGGTTTTTATTGGCCAATGGGATTATGATTCCGGTATCTGCCTATTTAGCCACAAAAATTCCAACGAAACGCTTATATTTAATTGCTTATTTGCTTTTATTTGCAGGAATGTTTTTAACTTATTCAGCACCAACTTCCAATTATTCGATCTTTATTGCCGGTCGTATGCTTCAAGCAGTGGCTGTTGGGATTACGATGCCTTTAATGCAAGTGGTGATGGTCAATGTCTTTCCTCCACATAAAATGGGTGCGGTGATGGGGCTTTCTGGTTTAGTTGTTGGTTTAGCTCCAGCGATTGGACCGACATTTGCTGGTTGGGTGATTGATAAAGACCATGTGATTTTAGGGCTTACCTTATCTCATTCATGGCGGACTGTTTTCTTATTGCCGATGGTTATTTTAGGGATTGCCTTTGTATTAGGATTTTTTGTGATCAAAGATGTGGTGCCAAATAAAGAGGTGAAACTTGATTTTATTTCGTTATTTGAGTCTATTTTAGGATTTGGTTTATTTCTTTGGGGATTTACCAATGTAGCTAGTGACGGTTGGGGGAATGTACCCAATGTTATCTTACCAATTGGTTTAGGAATGGTTGTTATTGGTATATTTGCTCGTCGTCAATTTACAATGAAAACACCTTTCTTGAACTTAAGAGTATTTAAAAACAAACAATTTACTTTAACTACCGCCTCACTTGCCTTAGTTACCATGGCGATGATGGGTGTTGAGATGATGTTACCAATGTATTTACAATCTGTTCGTGGTTTATCCGCTTTAGATGCTGGTCTAGTTTTACTTCCAGGAGCGTTAATGATGGGGATTGTTTCACCAATTGCTGGTCGTGCGTATGATCGAGTGGGTGCAAAACGTTTAGTTGGTCTAGGTATGGTTATTTTAGGCTTAGGAACATTGCCATTTATGTTTTTTGGCGTAGAAACTCCTGAACATTTTGTGACATTATTATATGGTATGCGTATGTTTGGTGTCGCATTAGGAATGATGCCTTTAACTGCTTCAGCGATGCGCTCTTTACCAAAAGAAGAAATCGCTCATGGTACTGCAGCCAACTCCACTGCTCGTCAAATTTCTTCTTCAGTAGTTGTGGCTTTGTTATCAAGTGTAACGCAAAATATTATCAACAATCACCAACCAATGGAATCATTAAAAACATTGAATCCGCTGCAATATGCCGATAAAATGATTACCGCTTCACTTGATGGTTTCCACGTCTCATTTGCTATTGGTATGAGCTTTGCGGTGGTTGGTTTTATTGTAATTCAATTTTTACAAGGACATAAAACAACAAAGGAGGTTAAGTAAATGATTTTACTATTTATTGCATTATTTACCGTATTGAGTTTTGTTGGCTTTATGTATATTGACAAAAAAGTGACGCGTAATATCGTTGGCGGACTTTCATTAGCACTATTAGTTGTTTCGGTGGCCGGTTTAATTTATCATCTAAGCACACATTGGGGGATGAAAGAAGTAACGAAAACAACGGAGCAACAAGTTTATACTGCAGGAGATACTAAAGCGGCATTTGGTCTGATGATTGATCAAGAAATTGGCACACAATCTGGAGAATATGTCTTTGTGTATCGTGATAAACCTTCTGATGCCAAACCAATTGCACACTTTACACCTGATGAAAAACATATCACAGATGCCGTGAAAAAATCAGCAACTTATAAAATGACTAGTGATAATCAGGCAAAAGTAGTCACTAAAACAACAACTTACGCCTATTCTTCTGATTTGATGAAAATGATGTTTGGTATTGGCGATGAAGAAGGCACTTTAGTATCTGAAAAATCAACTGTCTATGTACCACAAAAAACTTGGTTGTTATTAAACACCGAGCAAGCAAAAGAATTGGAAAGTAAAGCCGCCGATCTAAAAAAAGCAGCAATCGCTAATCCAGAACAGACAGCCAAAATGCAACAATTAGCAAAAACGGATCCTGAAAAATATGCACAATTGCAAGTGGAACAAATTAAAAAATTGTTGAATATTTAAAGATAAAAAGAGTTAGAAAGACAATCAAATCTTTCTAACTCTTTTTAGTTATTCCGTCTAGCACCTTGCCAAACATTGCCAATCTCATCATTAATTGGTACACCCAACTTAATGCCTTGATAGACAAAATCCTTAGCATCCTTAATAGCATCAAGCATCAAAGCACCATTTGCCAAATTAGCCGTAATCGCCGAAGCAAATGTACATCCACTGCCATTATTTGTGTTGACCTCAAGTTTTTGATTCATAAAAGTCTCAGCGTTTTTACCATCATAATAATAATCATAAGCAATAGAGCCATTCAATCTAGCACCACCTTTAATAACAACACTTTTAGCACCTTTAGCAAGAATTTTTGTGGCAGCCAAATGCATATCATCTAAAGTTTCAATCGCCTTCATATCCGCAAGAACCATCGCTTCAGCCAAATTAGGTGTCAGGATATCTGAATAAGGGAAAATATGTTCAACTAATTCTTGTGCCAAATCAACCGTTGAGACATCTTTGGTTTCCTTAAAGACCAATACCGGATCACAGACGATAAATAAATCTTGATGTTTGGCTAAGTAAGTGCCTACCAACTCAATAATTTCTTTATTTGGCAAAAGACCCAATTTAATTGCAGCAATATCTTTTTGAGCAAAGATGGTATCTAGTTGTTCTTTTAATATTTTTATATCCGTTTCATAAATATGAAAACCATCTTCAATAATCGTAACAATTGAGGTAATTGCGGTATAACCAAAAGTGCCATATTCTGAAAAAGTAGCTAAATCCGCTTGAATCCCGCCACCTGAAATCGAGTCGCTTCCAGCAATGGTAATAATTTTTTTAGGCATAATTTCGATCCTTTTCTATGTGTGAATAACTTTATTATAAACCATAAAAAAACTTTTGAAAATATGATTGCATACTAGTAAAAGTTAAGTTAAAATGAAATTAGGTTATAAAATGATGATAAATAAATGGGAGGAATCTATTATGGAAGGAACGAACAAACAAGATAAACGATTTATTACTGCCTTAATTACAATTATCGCACTCTTTTCACTTTTCTTTGCCCAATGTGTACGTGCTGATGAAGTTATTCAAGATGATGCGATTGAATATACAGACTCACCACACGTTGATGTTGAAGGCGAAGAAGGTTTTGAAACACCAATGGCGATTATGGGAGAAATTGATTTAGAAGAAGATGGCTATCAAGAGATTATGCCGATTATTGCTGAAGGTGAAACGAATCCCCTAGCAAGAGCAAATGACTTAGATGCTCAAGAAGGTGGTACGCAACTTTTCTTATTAGCAGGAATTAGTGTGGCGTTATTAGCTTTAGGGACATTTATTTTAGTTGTTTTTAGAAAGAATGCACTTAAAGAAAGAATTTAATACAAAATCGTAAGCCTCTTGTTCTTGGGGCTTTTTATTGTGATTTTCAAACCGTTCATTTTGCGTTATAATAGTAGACATTCATCAAGAAATGAAACGAGGTAACAATCATGACAAAAGAAATTTCAATGGAACAAATTAAAATAGATACAAAGTTAATTATGGAAGATATTCTTAAAAAAAGTGGTATCACTAAAGGAGAGATTTTCGTTGTTGGTTTATCAAGCTCTGAGGTGATTGGTGGAGTGATTGGAAAAAATTCCTCTCGCCAAACTGGTCAAGTGATTATGCGTGTCATTCATGAAATGTTAAGTGAACGTGGTATTTTCTTGGCTACTCAAGGATGCGAACATTTAAATCGTGCATTGGTTGTTGAACGTGAACTCGCTATTCAAAAAGATTTGGAAATCGTTGATGTTGTACCAGCGTTTCATGCCGGTGGTAGTGGACAAGTTGCTACTTGGGAATTAATGAGTGACCCAGTTGAAGTTGAGCATATTGTGGCAAAAGCGGGGATTGATATTGGCGATGTGTCAATTGGGATGCATATTAAACATGTAGCCATTCCGATTCGTCCAGTTCAAAAAGAATTAGGTTATGCCCACGTTACTGCTTTGACAAGTAGACCCAAAAAAATTGGGGGAGCACGTGCTGTTTCTGAATGGCTGGAAAATTAAAGCGAAGTAAATCAAACAAAATTAAATATTTATGGAATTGGTTTTCTCTTAGCATCAATTGCCTTACCTTATTTGGGGCTAATTACACCAATTCCTGTGACAACTTTAAATTATATAAGCTATGGTCTTATTATTATCGCCCTTTTATTATTTGGAAAGCGGTTTTGGCAATGGTATGATAGAAAAAACAAAGATGAAAAGGATATGTAAATTATGACAAAACCAATTGTATTAACAGGCGACCGTCCAACAGGTAAACTGCATATTGGACATTATGTAGGTTCATTAAAAAATCGTGTCATTATGCAAAATGAAGGCAAATATGATATGTATGTCTTTTTAGCTGACCAACAAGCACTAACCGACAATGCTGATAATCCACAAAAAGTACGTGAGTCGATTTTTGAAGTGACTTTGGATTATTTGGCAGCTGGTTTAACGCCTGAAGAATCAACTATTTTCATTCAATCACAAATTCCTGAGCTTGCGGAATTGACGATGTATTACTTGAATCTAGTATCTGTTGCTAGACTTCAACGCAATCCAACAGTGAAAACCGAAATTGCGCAAAAAAACTTTGGTGAAGGGGTGCCAGCGGGATTTTTTGTCTATCCAGTGTCTCAAGCAGCCGACATCACAGCTTTTGGAGCTAATTTTGTGCCAGTGGGAAGTGATCAAAAACCAATGATTGAGCAAACTCGCGAGATTGTGCGTAGTTTTAATCACACGTATAAGACTGATGTTTTAGTTGAACCACAAGGCATTTTTCCAACTAATGAAAAATCAGGACGTTTACCAGGACTTGATGGAAACGCCAAAATGAGTAAGTCGCTGAATAATGGGATTTATTTAGCTGATGATATGGATACTTTGAAGAAAAAAGTGATGAGTATGTATACCGATCCTAATCATATTCGTGTAGAAGATCCAGGTCAGATTGAAGGAAATATGGTGTTTCATTACCTTGATGTTTTTGGTACACCAGAAGATGCAAAAGAAATTAGCGAGATGAAAGAGCATTACGAGCGTGGTGGTTTGGGTGATGTGAAGACGAAACGTTTCCTATTAGACATTTTAGAACGTGAACTTGGTCCGATTCGCCAAAGACGTTTAGAGTTTGCCAAAGATATGGGCGAAGTTGAGCGTATTTTAAAAGAAGGTTCGTTAAAAGCACGTCAAAAAGCGGCAAATACATTAGATGATGTGAAAAATGCGATGGGGATTAATTACTTTTCTTAAATAAACCAAAAAAAGCTGGCATTAATAACCAGCTTTTTTGTCTACCGTTTTTTCAAAAGGTTTACCATCCAGATAATCTTGCAAATAACGCACAAATTTATCTACAATTAAATCATGGGTAATATCAAGCGAATCATTACCTGAAATATGCGGCGTTAACACAACATTTGGTAAATCCCACAATTCATGACTAATCGGCAATGGTTCTGGGTCCGTAACATCAAGACCTGCTCCGCCAATTTGCCCTGATTTTAAATGTTCAATTAGTGCTTCAGTATCAATGGCATTGCCTCGACCAACATTTAAAAGGATTGCCCCTTTTTTCATTTTCCCTAGACGTTTATGATTGAATAAATGCTGCGTTTCATTTGTTCCAGGTAAACTTAATACCACCACATCAGCTCCATTAATGGCTTTGTCAAGTTCATCAACGGTAAATAAGGCATCAACGTTTTCAGGTAAAATAGTTCTTGGTGTACGAACGACTCCGCGAACAGTTGCGCCTAGATTTTTACAGTGTTTCGCAAAATGTCCGCCAATATCACCCAAACCAACAATCGTGACCGTTGAGCCGTGGATGGTTTTTAGCTTGCCAATATCGCTCCAATCATGTGCCTTTTGCTTTTCATGATAGCCAGACATTTGACGTAAAAGCATCATTGTGACGGTTAATAAATGCTCAGAAATCCCTAAACCATAAGCACCAGCCGAGTTTGTTAGTAATAATTCCTCAGGTAATGAAACGTCAGGAGTTAGTAAAAAGTTGACCCCCGATGATTGTGTATGGAGCCATTTGATTTTGTTCGGTTGGTTGAATAGTTTTGGTGAGATTTGTCCGAAAATGACCTCACAATCTAGGAGTTGTTCATCTTTTGGCGATAACGGAAGGACTTCAAAATTTGGTGCGGCGTTTTTGATTTTTTGTAGTCTTTCAGTGGTTAAAGGTGAGAAAGTAACGGCTAATTTTTTCAATAGGATAATCCTTTCTATAGTTAATTTTTGTTTGATTAGATAGATTTATTATACCAAAAATGTTGCTTAATTAAGATGGTTAAATGATGAAATGAAATCGGACACTAAAAAAACATTGGTGACCTGAAACATATTGGTACATAAACGTTGAAATAAAGGGGTTTGAAATGTATAATTTATTTCATGGATGAATCGGACACAAAAACATGCATACTGTCCGATTGAAAGGAGTCAAAGAGAAATGTTTGAAGAATCAAATGAACTAGAACTAAAAGAAAAGTATTCCAGAAGTTACATTAAAACAGTTTCAGCTTTTGCTAATGAAAGAGAAGGGCAAATCATTTTTGGGGTAAGGGATAATGGAGATGTTATAGGTTTAGATGATGACAAAGAAACTCGAATTAGAATTGAGCAGCAATTTTGAATAACATTGTTCCAACTCCAAACTTTATTATTGAGTCACGAAAAATCGAGGATAAAACAATTGTAGTATTAACTGTTTTTAAAGGGGCGGATTTACCATATGCTTATGATGGAAAATTCTATCGTAGAGTAGACACATCGACAGTTGCTGCAGATGGAACGACTCTAAGAAGATGGATGAATGAACAAAATACGTATAGATTTGATGAGAAAATTACTAATGAAGAAAATCTAGAATTTAACTATCTAGCAAGTCAATTGATTCAAGTAACGGGTGCAAAAGAATTTAATGAAAACTCGTTATTCATGCTAGGTTTTAAGCAAGGGAGTAAATTCACCAATGCAGGAATGTTATTTTCAGATACAAATAATTTTTTGTTTGGTGTTGATACAGTGCGCTATGGAAAAAGCAAATCGGATTTCATTAAAAGAAAACGGTTAATTGGTGTTTCAATACTAAAGCAATTTGATGAAACTATTGACTTTTTCAAAGAGTATTATCATGACTACGAATCAGTGGTTGGAACAAAACGAGAAAAAAGGATAATGATTCCACTTGCTGCATTTCGTGAAGCATTGGCAAATGCAATTGTTCATAGAGATTATCGATTGCCTAGAAATATTCAAATAGAATTCTTTGAAGATAAAGTTGTCATCACATCACCAGGAGGACTACCAGAAGGAATGACAAAGGAAATATATCTGAACCAAAATGTTTCTAGTTTAAGAAATCCAACTCTTGCAATGGTCTTTTTGAGATTAGGAATTATTGAATCTTTTGGAACAGGAGTTGAACGAATAAGAGAGTCGTACCAAAATTTTTCAGAAAGACCAGTTTTCGATATTGATGAGGCATCTATTAGAATGACTTTACCACTCATTGATTATGCTAGAAAATCAAATGAGTTAAAGGAGCTAAGAAAAGATACTATTTTAGAAATATTACAAAAAGGACCTTTGAGTCGTTCTGAAATTGAGACTCAATTACAAATTGGAAGCACTTGGACAAAAAAAACTTTGAATGATTTGATTTCGATAAATAAAATTGAACGAATTGGCCGAGGAAAAACAACTAAATATAAACTTTTTGATAAATAATGCGAAGTAAATTTATCTATGTAAAATGGTAAATAAAGAGGTATCATAGATTTAAACTAGCAGGATACCTTTTTATTTGCAGAATTTTTTATCGCTAAATTTCAACCTCAGGATAATTTTCACTATATTCTTCACCATTCACACCGTAATAAGTCACCAGATGATTATCAAAATCTACAGTATAACGAATCACACCACTAAGCCAAGTATTCATCAAAAATTCAGGAAAAGTCGTTTCACCATTTTGATCGGCGCGAAGGATTTTGAGAAAGTTTTCTTCATTATATATAGGCACATCCTTCATCCCTTTAATCAGAGGTTCGTTTTGAATAACCACGGAATTTCCGTCATTCATAATAAAAATACTTTGCCCGCTTGGAAGTTGCCAGATATTCTTTTTTGCACCAGCTTCTTTTAAGACAGCCGCTAAAACTGGAAAACCACCCACTTTTGGACGAATTTGTTCAGTCTTTTGAAAAGCCGCTTGAAGTTTTTGAATTGTTGTCATGAATATCACCATTTCTTTTGTATTTTCTTTAATATATAACTGTCAGTAACTTCTGTAAAGGAAAGTGGACTAGTGAGGTGAAGAATACGAGCGAGTGTGTAAGAGCTCGTATTCTTTTTGAAAAAGATCTAAATGTTTTTGAAAAAGATTTCGAGCTGTTTATCCAATGATTATGAGGTTGGTGGATGTGCTATAATATGATGAGAAAAATCGAGGTGAAAATATGAACATTAAATTTATCACAGTGGGCAAACTGAAAGAAAAGTATTTGAAGATGGGGATAGAAGAGTATGCTAAGCGTTTGAAATCTTATGCGAAACTTGAAATCATTGAAGTTCCTGATGAAAAAGCACCTGAAAATTTGTCTGAGGCGATGATGATTCAGGTGAAAAATAAAGAAGGTGAGCGGATATTGAGTAAGATTAAGGATGATGAGTTTGTCTTTTTGCTTGCGATTCATGGGAAACTGCCTTCAAGTGAGGAGTTGGCTGAGGAGATTCGGCAGCTAGGAATTTCTGGTAAGAGTAAGATTGCATTTGTGATTGGTGGAAGTTTAGGGACGAGTGATGCGGTGAATAAGCGGGCGAACCAAGCGATTTCTTTTGGACGGATG
>JAITWV010000002.1 GCA_031285105.1 Streptococcaceae bacterium
TCAATTCCATCAGAACTCACCTCATCAGTATATTTACTAATAAGTATGAAGAACTTGCGTGAAATTGGGTAATGTTATCTGCGCAAAAGTGGGTAATTTTATTTAAGCATTTCTATTAATACTCCTATGTTTTAAAAAGTGTTATAATAAAGGGAATTGTACAGTTATTAATAATACAATAATAAATGGTTATTGAGAGGTTTTATGGTCAAAAAGGAGTTGCAATTTTTAAGAAATCTTGTAAAAGAGGAAGTGAATAAATATTCTGTAATTTTCATCAATGGAGATAAAGATTATAATGGAGTGCTTTCTGGCTATCTTGAGGAGTATGAACAAAAAGAAATTGACCAAAAATTATCGTTAGTATCAAAAAATTATTATTTTTATAATAATCCCTCAACTTTTGTAGGTGACATTATTTTGAATAGAATTGATTTAAATACCTATCCTACGTTTATTTATTCTACTGCTCAAATTGGCTTAGACATTAATAGAAGGAGTTTTATACCAAACTTTTCTTCTCTTTACAATATACATTCATTAAGCTCAGGTGGTTACCAATTATCTTTAATGCAGAATAAATATCATTATTACCAATTAGCCAAAGAATTTTGTCGTATTCCCAAAACATATATTTACAGGGACAGTTCTTTTGATTTTTCCAAAATTGAACAATCAAAGAAATGGATTATCAAGCCAAATCTTGAATGTTCAGCCAAGGGAGTGAAATTAATCAAAGATATAAAGGAGTTAAAAAATGAAGTGGTAGTGGCTTCTAATATATACCGACAAGATATTTTAATACAAGAATATATTGTTGGTCGTGAAATAGAAATTCCAGTTCTTATTTCAAAGAATAAAGTTATTGCACTGCCACCTATTAATGTCAACAAGAGTTCCGAATACCTGTCGCAGGAAATAATTGACACTGAAAAATATTCTTTTTCCATCTTACAAGGAAAAATTTGTGCAAATTTACAAAAAACTGCAGAAGAAATTTGCACAAATCTAGAAGCAAGAGGCCTATGTCGTATAGATTTTATTCTTGACTCTGAAGAAAATTTTTGGTTATTTGATATCGCTGCTCTTCCGCTTATTTCTACACATAGTTCATGCTATGTTGCTTTTCGAGATATTTTTCCAAATGATGATTCCGCACTTTATGAATCAATTATAGGTGCAGGCCTCAGCTGGCTAGTTTGACCAATAAGCAATATCTGAAAAGAATCCTAGTTTAAAATAAAATTTATTTTTAGTTTCAGTTGAATCAAAAATAGTAGTAAGTATCTCTTTAGAATTCGAACTAATGTTCCCTGAGTATATTTGTTGTAAGATCTCATTTCTTTTAATGAGGTCTTTTTCAATTAAGCAATCAATTCCTTCTTCGATGACTTCTAATGCTTTTTGCTCATAACTTGAAGCTTTTTTAGAGTTACCATCCAAATAATAAAGAGCTCCTAAGTTGGTATAAAATAAATAGCGATCGTAATTGTCTCGAGGAGCCTTTTCTAGAGTCAATTCCATCAATTCTATTGACTGTTTAGCTGAATCATTTATTGCACATAGCAGTAACGAGTGGTTAGAGATGCATATATATTTTTCATGTAATTTTCCTAAAGCTTCAGGGATATTCCAAATTAAATCATTGAATTTTCCAAATTGTTGTTTTATATCTTGACCGTTAAATGCCATATAGATCATGTGAAGTTGTGGCACAACGCCCCAGTTTAAAACTTCGCCTTTATAATCAATAAATTCAAGAACCCTTTCTGAAATATTAATGGCATTCTGGTAGTCTCCTTTTTTGAAATTGGTTGCGGCATAATTAGAGGCAGCTCTTATATAACTTTTAGGTAGGAATTCTTTCTGGCTATTTAAAATATGAAAACTTCGCCTTAAAATATACTCCTCTTTGTCTACATCTAAATCTATCATTCCGACTAATGAGAACAAAATAGATAATTCTTTTTGCCAATATTTTTTATATCTAGCAAGTGAGCTAGTGATTTTAAAATCATATTCGCCAACAATAACATCAAAATCTTTTTTAAATCCCTTTTTATCAAATAAACTCTTGGAATCAATTTTTAATATTAGTTCTGCTTTTTTTAATCTTAAGTACAATTCAGAATTGATGTTTTTAACTCTTTTTGATATCATCTGAATGCTTTTGATGTGTTCATTAGAGATATACAATGTACCAGGCTCTTGAGTTATGGCTCGTGCTAGCGAGAGAGCCCTTAAATAAAACAAATTTCCAATAATTTCTATTGGGTACGGAAAATAGCTACCTTGTAAATTTTCTATGAAGCTATCCGTCAGATGAAAGCTCTTATCGTAGATATTATTTGTATAGAGTTCTAAAGATTCAACAACTACACTTACTATTGGAGTATTCAATTTTTTCAGATACTCTTTCACTTTTGTAGGAATAAATTCTTTCCCTTGTTCTAAAGAAAATTGTAGATAACATTGAAGTGCATTTTTTTCTGTCAAATCATAGTTACCGATCAGTGAATAAGCTTGAAATTTGTCAAAATAAGAAAAGGGAGCGAACTGTTCAATATAATCTATATATCCATTTAGCTCCTCTTCTAGATTACTCGACAAAAAATTTCCTATTCTTATTGAATTATACAAAGTATTAAAGCGAATAAATTTATCGCTAGAATCAATTTCTAATAAGAACAAAGAAATCAAAGAATCAATTAAAGCATCTATTCGCGTTATTTTTTTCTGAATTAAGTAGGTGACAATGGTTGCTATATCAACCCACTCATTGCTCCCAGATCCGCTATAAAGATAAACCACCTCTAGAATAAATTTTTCCAGAGAGTTCTCTTCAAATTTCCTTATTTTTTTCAAAAAATCAGCATTTAAGTAATCAATTATTTGGGGGTAACTAGCTACATTTGAGACATTGTGGTTTTTGGATAAATAAAGAAGGATATTTAAAGGAACTTTGTTTATTGTCGAATTTTTATCAAAACCTAGTTTCTCTAAATCATTAATACTCAGAGGTGGTATCAAAATTGTATTTCTTTTTTCGTTATTTCCAACGAATAATATTTTTATTCTAGGAAAACACCTTATTTCTTCAACTACTTGTGAAATCAGTGATTGAGATAATATGTCAATTTGCAGATAGTTATCAATTATAAGTAAGATATTCCGATTGCCGTGAAGTTCTTTTAAGATAAACTCTGAATCAATATTTAGTGTTTCATTGACTTTTGAAATTCCTACTTGTGCTGGTGGAAAAAGTGAAGCTAGAACTTCCGTGACATCCAAAGCTTTTTTAATCCCCTCTTGAAAATTAAATAAGCTTGAACGTTTAAATACTCCCAGATCAGTTAAAAATATTGTAGGATCACCAACTAAATATAATTTTTCGTAGTTAGGGAGTTCAACTTGCTGAGAAATAGTAGTTTTTCCTGTCCCACTGTCTCCATTTAAATAAACGATGGGCTGCTCTTCAAATTTATTAATTATATCCTGAATACAATTTTGTTGAAATTCAAATTCCTTAATAGCCATAAAACCTCTCAATAACCATTTATTATTTGGAGGTTTTTGAATTCATAAATCTCTGCTTGGATATAGAATTAAAACGCTCAAGACAGAGCAAAGGACAAGAATGTATGCGTAAGTTACTTACTAAAAATATAAGAAACGAACGACATCCTACAATGAATTTGCTAGTTGTAGAAATCATTCGTTTTTTATTTTGAATAAGAAGCTGACTTCGACTTTTTGTTCAGGCTTATTTTTATACTTTAATGTGACGTCTAATTAAATTAGCTTGCGCTTTATAACCTCGTTTTTCCGGTTCAACTACAAGAATATGCCATGGAGGAATATTATTTTTATAGCCATCTTCACCGTCAGGACCAGAATATGCTCCTCCACCTGGATCTGAATATGGTCCTCCTCCAGGTCTAGTAGACAAACCACCACCCGCCCCGGTGTATAATCCTCCATCCGGACCACTGTATTGATTTTCATACCACATAGTCTGACCTCCTATATTTTGTGTTATATTATAACATTTCACCTGAGCTGTTCACAAAAATTTCTCAGTATTGCTATAAATACCGTAAAAGAAAAAGTAAATGCAATATAAAATACGAAATTTCGTATAAAATTGATATTTTCTATTGAAAAATGATATAATTATGTGAGTTAAAAACGAAAAGACGTTTTGTGTTATTTTATAGGAGGTGCGACATGCTATTAGAGTTTATTTTTAAGAATGCTTTTTCATATAGGAATGAAGCTTATTTTTCTATGGAAGCTGAGGGAAGAACAAGGGTAAAGAATGAATTTCCAAAGTTTCAAAACCATAGAATTTTAAAAAGTGCTGCCATATTTGGAGCGAATGCTTCTGGGAAAAGCAATTTATCCGAATCATTAAGGACATTTCAACGATTAATTATTAAGCCAGACAATGTATCTATTCCATTTCCAAGTTTTGCGGGTCACAAGGAGAATCCAATAGAGTTTTGCATAACTATTATTAAAAATGAAAAAATTTATCGCTATTCTGTATCCTATCTTCCAAAAAAAATTCTGCAAGAGCATTTAGAAATCGAACTGGCTAATGGAACTTTTAAAACATATTTTGAGAGAAAAGGAACAGAATACTCTTCTTTGCCAAAGAAGTTGAATATTCTAATTGATAAAACTCGAAGTGATAATCTATTTTTAAATACAGCAAAGACTTTTAATGATGAGCATTGCCTAGCTGTGTTTAGATGGTTTATGGAAGATTTAATTATTCTGGATAGTCAAATTAATTTAAATCAAAGGTTGTTAAAGAACTTGGAAAATAAAAATCATAAAGAAAATGTCTTGTTCTTTATGAAATCAGCAGATATTAATATTGAAGATATTGAAGTTCAAGAACAACCTAGTTCATTTTATAACACTTTTAAAGATATGTTAGGAGAGGTGAATGAAAAGTTAGAAATTTCAAAAACCGAACTCCGATTAAGAATTAAACATAGACAATATAATGATTTAGATGAACGAATTGATGATTTTGTTTTGGATTTTAACCAAGAATCAATTGGTACACAGAAGTTACTATATTTAGCACTCATTATCTTATTGAATAAAAACAGTGTAATTTTTATAGATGAATTTGATACCTCTTTGCACATTGAATTAGCAAGAGCACTTTTAGAATTATTCAATTCGGAGGAAAATAGTAATCAATTTATTTTGACCACACATGAGTTGAGTCTTATGGATTCAGATTTTAAACGAGAACAGATTTATTTTGCAGAACGTAGAGAAAATGGTGTGAGTGATTTGTTTAGTGCGTATGACTTTGATTCTGAAACAAATAGAAAAGATTATTCCTACTTAAAACGATATCTTCAAGGGAAATTTGGGGCAGTTCCAATAATCATAGTAGATTCTATGAAAGAAGCACTTCGATATAGGGGGAAATAATGGCAAGAAGAAAAAGTCAAAAAAGACCCATGAAGCCAAGTATTCTGATTTTTGTTGAAGGTGTCACAGAAAAAAGATATTTTGAGATTTTAAATCAAAAATACGACACTAAAATTCCCGTGAAACTTCCAAAAGTTACTGGAAAGCAAGGGTGGATATTTTGCGAGAAGCACAAAAATTGATTGCTAGCCCTGAAAGTCCTTATTCGAAAATGGAATTGGAAAGAGTATACGTTGTTTTTGATAAAGATGATTTAAGTATTGATGAGCTTAATAAAGCGATGTTAGAAGCGAATCGACTAGGATATAAGATTGGTTTTTCTAATGAAGCATTTGAGCTGTGGTTATTATTGCATTTCAACATTGTTAATCGTCGTATGACCAGAGTAAACTTGAAAAATGAATTAAGTAAAATTATTGGGCGAAAATATACTAAAGCAGATGATCGGTTTTTGAGAAAGGTAGCTGATAATATAGAAACAGCATTTGAAAATTCTGTTTTTATGACTGAAGATGTTTTATTTGATAAAAACCCGTATACAAATATTGGGCATATTATAAAAGAAGTCTACATTAGTAGCAATTAATAAATAGAAGGAGAAAGTATGGCAAAATTACAGTCTAATTTTATCAAATTTCATGATGCTATAAAGCTTGAGATGGAAGATAAAAATATTTTAATTGAAAAAAGAAAAGAAGTTGAAGAAGCAATTATAACGGGTATCTCGGAGTTCAAAATAAGTTTCTTTAATCAGGGGAGTTGTTATTCGACTTACACAGGAATTTTACCTTTAGACGAAGGGGATTATGATATTGATCGAGGTGCGATTGCTAGTTTTACTCGCGAAGAATATTCACCAAAAAAAGCAAAAGAAATTCTTTATAATGCACTTGCATATACCTTTGGTGAGGAGAATGTAAAAGTGAAGCAACCCTGTGTTACAGTGAAGTTCTCAGATGATGTGCATGTTGATGTTGCTTTGTATTGCAGTGAGGATGAAAACATCTTTTTAGCGCGTGGTAAACTAAGCAGTTTAGATGAAAATACATTGTGGGAAGAGTCTGATCCTAAAGAACTAACAAAACAAATTAATGAAGCGATGAATAATGCTGATGATAGAGCTCAATACCGTAGAGTAATTCGTTATCTAAAGCGATGGAAAGATTTAAATTTTAAAAAACAAGAAAATCGACCAACAGGCATTGGTATTTCTGTTTTTGCACTAAAATATTTTAATTCAAGTAAACAGACTGATCATGTTTCCTTTAATTTCGAATATAATGATGCGTTAGCGTTGCAAAATTTTGTGTCCACCATGATTTCAAATTTCAAGTATATTTACGATATTGAAAAAGATAAAAACTATCAGAGATTAGAAGTGACACTGCCTGTTAAACCTCATTCAGATGTGTATGCAAAAGTATCAAATAATCAAATGCAAGATTTTCACGATAAGTTGGTTGTTTTGAAAAATGCAGTTAAAGAAGCAATTGAAACAAGTGATTTACATGAAGCGACAAAAATTCTCAATAAACAATTTGGAGAAGATTTTGAGGTAGTTTCACAAGAGGAAACAGCAAACAAATTTTCAACTAAAGCGATAATTAGTGACCATCCAAGTGCGTAAGGAGGCTATATTGGATACTTGCAGCATTTTAAAAGATTTTTTTGAAGGAGATGTAAGAGAAATATTGCACCCAGACGGACGTTTCTTTTATTGTCAATATAAAAATTATCGACTAAAAATAAATGTTCCAAATGCTTTTCCAAAAGAGCTCCCGGAGTTTTTTATCGAGGATTATCAAAACAATAACTATTTTTTCACACATATTGATTCTATGGGAAAGATTTGCTTTATTTCTGAGGACAATCTAATTTGGAACCATTCCAATGGAAAATAGTGAAACTAAAATTTATGATAAATCATTT
>JAITWV010000009.1 GCA_031285105.1 Streptococcaceae bacterium
CTTTCATGTGAGTGACATATTTATGGATAGACTTCCGTCCGATACCCTCTTTTTGCTTTCGTCTTTTTCGTGTAATAATCTCTCGTCTATCGAATTTATTACTGATTATGATTATCAAATTCCCACCCATTATTGCATTTACTTTTACATCAATTTTCTTTTCTTTACCCACAGGCAATCTCTTTGAAGCATTGATTGCATTATCTAAGGCATTACCCAGAATAACTGAAAAAACTTCTAAAGGTAGTTCCACATCTACTGGTAGTTTTGTATCTATAGTAAATAGAATACCAAGACTGTCTGCAATTTTTTTCTTTTCAACTAAAAAATAATTTAAAACAGCGTTTTCGGAATAAGATTCTTCCACTTGATAGTTTGAAGGATTCATTTGATTATCAATATACTTTTGAATTTCCTCGTATTTTTTGTCTTTCAGCAAAGAATTTATAGTAAGAAAATGGTTGCGTAAGTCATGGTGAAATATCTTCACTTCTTCATCTAGTTCACTTCTTCTTTTGAACTTAGCTATTTCGGATTCAATAATCGCTTTTTCCAATGCAAGTCGTTGGTAGTTTTGAAAGTACCGAAAGATTTTCTTCAAATAATAAAGTAGTACGATGTTTAAAAAGACATAGGCAATTATTATAATGATATCTCTCGTACCAAAGCTTTTTAGTCGATATACATCAAGCCCCAGTACAACAAATGGAAGCGAGGAAAAAATCACAAATACCAAGCCCATAATTTTGGTGTTCCAAGCGACTTCGGTTGAAAGTTCTTCCACCTCTGTGAAAAACCCCTTTTTCAAAATGAATATTGCCAATATCTTTAGAATATATGTGAGTCCATACAACCAAAATGCTATATAAGTGTTCTCTATATCAATTTGATGATTTGGGGCAATAACGTAAATGACTGGAAGAACAGCTAATTCAATGCCATTGATGACCGTATTTAAGCAAGTACCCAAAAATATGCTACTGATTAAACTATGACTGTTACTCAATGCAGTAAGCACATATACCAAGAGTGCAATTAAAATATTCAGAATCATAAAATACTGCACCCCTAATTTCCATTGCAAAGGCAAATAAAACACAAGGATAATTAATAGAAGTAAGTGAAAGGGAAAGAACTCTTTCTTTTCTCTTTTATAAAAAAAATAATACCCACCCAATGAGTCAATGAACAGGTTCATAAATCCTAGGCTTTGAAATAGCATACTGCGTTTTCCTTTCTTGAGTCGTGAATTGTTACAATAAATTTATTCTACCAGTGCAGATTTGCTTTCCTGAATTTTTGTCGATTTTGACAAGGATTTTGTTGATTTTAACCAAATAAAAAATGCCCATCATTTCTGAAAGGCACTTTGCTTACTATTTAATATGGAAATTGATTGAATAGGATAATGTCTACTTCATAGGTATTGTTTTCTTCTTTTTCCTGATACATACCACCTAGACGAGCCACATATTCTTGGATGGATTTTCTACCAATGCCATCCTTTTGTTTTCGTATTTTTCTTGTTTCAACTTCTTGACTATCGTAGTAGTTCTTAATTTTGATGATTAAGTTGCTGTTGCTTTCTCTTATTTTTAAGTAAATTTTTCTTTCAGAATCATCGGGCAGTCTTATTGAAGCGTTTATCGCATTGTCCAATGCGTTCCCCAAAATTACCGAAAATATTTCCAATGGCAAATCTATGTCAGATGGAATTCTTGTGTCAATTTCGAACTCTATATCCTTTTCGGTAGCGACTTTTTTCTTTTCGATAAGGAAATAGTTCAAAACTGCATTTTCGGAGTAGGAGTCTTTAATCTTAGTTTGTGCAGGACTAATTTGCTCCTGTAAATACTTTTTGGCTTCTTCGTACTCTTTATTTTCTAATAACGAATTTAACATCAGGAAATGGTTGCGTAAGTCATGGCGAATCACTTTCAACTTTTTATCCATTTCACTTTGCTGTTTGAACTGTAATACCTCTGTTTCAATCACATTTTTTTGTAATTGTAGTTGCTCATGCTCTTTGAAATGTTTGTTCGATTGTTTTAGGTAATAAAGGGATAATCCAACCAACACAGCTACCACCAACAAAGACATTGTTGTTCTAGTAGTCATTTCCGTCAACATGGTAGGGTCTGTGCCAAATATTAACATGGTAATTAAAACAGAGAAAATAAACATTGCCAAAACTACGACATTATTCCATTTTCGCTTTTGGGAATCTGCACCATCATATAAGCTGACGAGTTTGCGTAATAGAAATATTCCGAAAAATTGAATCCCCCATCCAAGTGAAAATCCAAGAATATGATAACCCCAATTCTCATTAAAGTTGTAGTGGGTTTGTATGATGGTGTCAGCAATAACGTTTCCAGACATTTCAGCCAATATACCTACACCGATAACGGGGAAGTACCAAAAGGCAACAAAGGTAAATTTTCTTTGATTGGCAAGCCCCGACATGAATATATAGGTAGCCGAATTAATCACATTATAAAAAAAGAAATAGTTCAATCCAACAAAATGAATCAGTGGCAAATATATAACCATTTGTAATAATAGAACACCATTGTAGATTGAAACCAATTTCCTGTTCTGTTGCCTGAAAAAGTAATGTAGGAACAAATAATTTATTGGCAAGCTAATAAATGCTAATATTTGTACCATTAATTCGCCCCTCCAAATCGTGCAAATATCTTTTCTGTGGCTTGCTTGATGTATTTTCTTGAAAATGGAATTTTGGTTTCTTCCTTTGTTCTAAGGATAATCACTTCTTTTTCTACATTCTTGATAAAACTCATATTCACTATAAAACTGTTATGTGTTTGTACAAACGAA
>JAITWV010000050.1 GCA_031285105.1 Streptococcaceae bacterium
GTACTTGGAGTCCTGGGCGAGAAAAAATGGGTAAGGGTATTACGTTAAATGATGAAGAATTTGCGGTGCTTTTACAAGAATTAACTGGCAAATAAAGCTATAATGAAAGAAAACGTTAAAAGGAGCACAATCATGGGAAAATTTTACGATATTGCTTTTCATGTGTTGAATGACCGTGTATTAGTTAAGAAAAATGTCTACTCAGAAAAAGATGCTTTTGATGCTTGGCAAGATGCTTGTGTTGGAATGGATGAAAAGAATTTACGCTTATTTGTCGATGATCAATACATCACTTTAGATCGCGCCTTCATTGTGCGTGTAGATGTGCGTAATGTCGAAGATCCAGTTGAAAAGGATATGAAGCGAAATGAAGTCGTCAATGAAATCAAGAAAAAGGTGACAGACTGGGGATTATAGTCATATGCTTAAGAAAATTTGAAATACTCAATCTAGCGTGTTAAAATAGTGGAATTAAAACAGTATTTAGGAGAGTATCCATGAAAGAGCGCGGATTGCTAATTGTTTTTTCCGGACCGTCTGGTGTTGGAAAAGGAACAGTAAGAAAAGAAATTTTTGACACACCAAATCATGCATTTGAATATTCAGTATCAGCAACTACTAGAGCACCTAGAGCAGGTGAAGTTGATGGTGTCGATTATCATTTTATTAGCAAAGAAGCTTTTGAAGAAAAAATAAAAAACAACCAGATGCTTGAATATGCCCAATACGTTGATAACTATTATGGAACGCCTTTAGATTATGTTAATAAAACATTAGATGAGGGCAAAGATGTTTTTTTAGAAATCGAAGTACAAGGTGCCGCTCAAATCAAAGAAAAAGTGCCTGATGGTTTATTTATTTTCTTAGCTCCACCAAACTTAGATGAATTAAAAGCACGAATTATCGGACGAGGCACAGATGCACCAGATGTCATTGAAGCTCGTATGCAAACAGCTAAAAAAGAAATTGAAATGATTACTTTATATGATTATGCTGTGGTCAATGATGAAGTTCAATTAGCAGCCGAGCGAGTAAAACAAATTGTTTCTGCTGAACATTTTAGAGTTAATCGTGTCATGGATAAATACCAACAAATGATCAATAATTTCACAAAATAAGGAGACCACCCATTATGATGCTTAAACCTTCAATCGACAAATTACTAGACCAAGTGAACTCAAAATATTCATTAGTTATTCTTTCAAGCAAACGTGCTCATGAGTTAGGCGAAGGACAAATGCCAACGAAGAAAAATTTTGATTCAGTAAAACCAGTCTTGCAATCACTAGAAGAAATCGAAACAGGACATGTGATTGTTCACCCAAATCCTGAAAGTAAACGTGAGCGTATTCGCCGTGAAAAAGAATTAGCACGTTTAGCTGAACAACAAGAACAAGAAAAATTAAAACAACAAATTGAAAAAGAAAATACTGGAAAAATCTAAGTTTCTTTTCAACTATACGAAAATTAGACTGGAGAAAAATCCCCGGTCTTTTTTCATTAGACCTTTCACATAACTGACGTGCTTGAATGAACGAGCTAATTTTCTTGTTCAACAAGGCGTGAGGAGGCGAATACTTTACGTATAAAACGTCGAACAACGAAGATGAACAAAAAATTAGCCGTTCAGGCAAGTGCGTTCATTTATTGAGATGTCTATTTACTGTTGCTACCCATGTATTATAGGTAGTAATTGTTTTAGGATAAATTAACGCTTCTTGTTTGATTAAATATTCAAGCGTATGTTTTGTTTCAAATTTTACTGCTTCATTTAAGTTTTCAAAAGCAATTTTTCGAGCTTGTTCAACGAGCGGGAACCTACGATTGGGTTCAATATAATCGGCGACATAAATGATTTTATCTAATAAAGACATAACCATATCTCCAGTTGTATGCTTTCTTACCGCATTTAAAATTTCTTCATCATGAATACCAAGCTCTAGTTTAATCAACTCCGCTCCAATAATACCATGCCAAATATTGTTTCCAAAGATAATTAACTCTTCATCAAGATGGTGACTATGAATAAAAGCAATCATCTCTTCGTCTGCACGCTCCTTGGCATAATCATGTACAAGGGCTGCAATACTAGCTTTTTCCACATCGCCATTATTCATTTGAGCAAGTTTTATTGCTGTTTCTTCCACGCCTAATACATGAGTAAAACGTTTTTTAGACATTTGAGCGGATACTTTTTCCATCAATTCAAGACGTGTATATTGTGTATATTTTTTTGAGTAAATCAATTTCATCACGCTCACTTATACAATTTTTGCTCTTGAATATATTCTATCACTTTTTGTGGCAATAGGTAGTTTGGAAGGATATTTTCTTTAAACATTTGACGAATCATTGTAGAAGAAATATCCATTTTTGGCACATCGACCCAAATAACTGGGTAAGGTGTTTGAATTTCTTTTTCTCCACGTTTTACCCCAACAAATTGAACTAAATGAGTTAACTCGTCTATTTTGTACCATTTTGGTAAATATTCTACCATGTCTGATCCGATGATAAAGTAATAATCCGTATCGGGATTTAACTCTTTTAGCTCAAGGATTGTCTCATAAGTATAACTTTTTCCACCTCTAGATAATTCAATCGTTTCAATTCCTAAATTAGGGTTGCCAATTACCGCACGTTCTAACATATTTAGACGATGAATAGGCTCAATGGTTGTTTTGGTATCAATATGTGGTGGCAAAAATTCTGGCATCAAATAAACCAAATCTAAAGACAAATGCTGTTTTACTAAATCGGCAATCGCTAAATGTGCCTGATGTACTGGATTAAAATTTCCACCAAGAATACCAACTTGACGCCTTTTTTGTGTTTTTATTTCCATTTGAACTTGTGTTTTCGTTTGTGCCATAATACCCCTTTATTAAATACTAGCAACTTCTTTAGAGATTTTGCGATTTTTTTCTTTTGTTGATGGTTTGTATAAAATAATGGTGCGTCCAATGATTTGAACGATTTCTAAATTTAATTGTTCTTCTAATACTTCAGCGACATCTTGTGTGTCCTCATCTGTATTTTGCAATAAGTTAATCTTAATCAACTCGCGTGCGTCTAGTGCTCTACGAATTGCTGTTTTTAATTCATCGTTTAAACCATTTTTCCCCACTTGTAAAATTGGATCTAAGTGATGTGCTTTTGAGCGTAAATAACGTTTTTGCTTTCCTCTTAAAGACATTTGTATGTTTTCCTCATTTCTTTACATGGAGTCATTTTATCACAAAAACCTTCGAGCTTAAAGGTATTTATCTTTCAATTGTCTTTCATTTTCATGTATTTGCAAAAAAAGAAGACATCATAAGCCTTCTTATCCTTTGTAATCAATCGCCTCTTCAATTGCTTGCCATGCTTCATTTTTTCCTTCTTTGGTAACAGAAGAAAACTTGATAAACTTATCTGACTTGTCAAAATCAAGCGCTTTTTTAATCATCGATTCATGTTTATTCCAAACACCACGCTTGATTTTATCTGCTTTTGTTGCCACAACAATCACAGGTATTTCATAATATTTCAAGAATTCATACATTTGCACATCTTCTTGACTTGGTTCATGGCGCATATCAACTAGACTTACTACTGCTTTTAAATTTTCACGTGAAGTTAGATAGGTTTCAATCATTT
>JAITWV010000217.1 GCA_031285105.1 Streptococcaceae bacterium
AAGTCATCTGAACTCTCCTTGTGATTGATGATTCTAGCATAACAGAAGGTGGTCTTGTTTAAAAACGGATTAGCTATAATTATAGTTAAACTAAATCAGATTGTAAATAAGAGGGATAAGTTAATGTGGGAAAAAATTCAACAGATATTAAATGAAAAGAATATGACTGTTTATCAGTTACAAGTAAAAACAGGACTAAATACCGGGAACTTATATGCTTTGAAAAATGGAAGATTAAAAAATCCAACTTTTAAAACAATGGTGAAAGTTGCTGATGCATTAGGAGTAAGTCTAGATGAATTTAGATAGGAAAGTGAGGAAATAATGGGTAACAAAAATTATCTCGAAAGTATAGACAAAAAAGAAGCGAAAGAAGGCGATTTACTATTCTTGATGCTTGGAGGAACAAATTTTGTCTTTGAAAAACAAAAAAGCCCTGATCAATGGGCGCAAATACCGCCTTACTTGAGCACTGAAGGAAATTTATGGAGGAAAATTGAAGTCATACTAGATTCAAAAAAATTAAACTCCAATCAATTAGCGGCTCGTTTAGGGGTCAAACAACAAATTATCCAAAACATCATAGCAAATGAATTAGAAGTGTCCTTAGATGTTTTCAAATAGAAAAGAGGTGAACAAATGGAATCAACATCAATTAAAGACTGTATTCAAAACATAAACGGACATCATTTTATTAATGCCACTGACAGCCGAGTGTATTTTGTCGACGATTCCTATAAAGGCAAAGGAATCAAACCAGGATATATTTTGAAAATGACCGCTTACACCAAACTAAACGCACCAATCGAACTAAAAAGCCGAATGGCCATCAATTGCATTGAATACATTGAAAAAGAACCCACGCCAACTTTGGCCGGATTAGCAATGTTAGATGAAATTGAACGGTTAGCGGAAGAAATGCAAGTAAAGCTAATTGTAATCGCTTCACCGTCTGCTGCTCAAGCGTATCCGGGGCGAGTGGTTAGTCTGGTAATTGCGGATGGATATGAACATGTTTGGCAAAATCCGACAAAACACAGCATCAATCGTTTTTATATCGCAAATGCAAGTGAGTGAAAGGAGAACGTATGACACAATTATCCACGTTTAAACATGAAGATGGGGAAAATCTACAAGTTGCCTTTGAAGAAGCATTAGCAGCTATCTTCGACAATATCAACGACTCGATGGACTGGCCAACTCCATCGGGAAGAGAGCGAACCAATCCTACATCGAAAGAACGAATTTTAACATTAAGATTAGAAATCAAACCAGTCGGCATCGACCGAGCGACGGTCAAAGCAACAATCAAAACGATTTTAGACAAATACAAAGAAGATCCAACGCAGACCATCATTAATTTTGAAGATCAATACGTTAAGGGCCAAAAGAATTATCGTGTGACAACCAGCGTCAACAAAGCTATTGCGCGTGGGCAAACATTTATCGATGACAATGCAGAATTACGCACCGATTCAGGTGAGTTAGTGAGTGAGTTGGAACCAGACAATGTAATTTATTTGCCAAAACGAGAGTTGGTGACTAGTTGATGTTTGAGTCAGGAGGCGAGTGAGGATGAAAACTGCTTCTTTAAGCAAAGCGTGGGTTCCTGGATATGAGGGAATTTATTATGCAACCGAAGATGGATTTGTTTGGAGAGTTTGGAAAAATAGAACGCCTACAAGGCTAGAAGGATATAAAAAAGACAACTTGTGGGCAATAAAGTTATTGGGAAAAGAATATGTAATGAGTAGAGTCATATGGGAATCGTTTAAAGGTCGCATTCCGGCAAACAAAGTGATTACGCGTAGGAATAAAATTTTGAGCAATAATAGCTTGTACAACCTCAAATGCGTGAATAAGTCTGATAGATCAAAAAAGACTGGTGCGATGTCAAAAAGCAGATCCGTTGAGCAACTTGATGAAAATAGGAATGTCATTAATTCTTGGACTTCTGCAAGGAAAGCAGCAATTGATTTGCACATGAGTTATCAAACGGTCGCGGATTATTGCAACCGAAAAGTAAAAAGACCAATGGTTCACTTACGTTGGGAAAGCAAAGGGAATCAGTGAGTGAAAAAAGAAAATAAAAAAGACCACTACGGCAAATAGTGGCTGACGGTGTAAAAATTTCGATAGATAAATTATACCAAACACCGTCACAAAAAGCAATGCACCCAAGTATTACTAGATTTTTAGGCGTTTTTACCAACGTCATTGGGCTAGTAATACAGGTCATAACTTTAGAACGGTGATAATAATTTATGAGAAGTTTTGTAAGAGAAAAGCGAGTAACCATTTCTGACTTTCAGGAGGTGAACTTATTTAACAGAAATGATTTTCAAGACATGGCTGTCAAAGAGCCAAGAAAAAAGCAGAAGGTGACACAACCAAAGAATCAAACGTTTAATGACAAGAAGTCCGCAAATTATTTCTATCTTTTGGCACAACAATTCAAACAAGGGGATTTTCACATCACCTTAACCTACAACGCTCTCTTTTTACCAGAAACACCAGAGTTGGCCAAAAAAGAGTTAGACAATTTTTTCAGACGTTTAAAAAGTAGGCTGCAAAAAAAGAACGTGCCTTTAAAGTTTTTGGCAGTCACAGAATACAAGTTAGATGATGAGGGGAATTATACTCAACGCATCCATCACCATGTGCTAATCAAACGTGAAGCAACAAATAAAGCAAAAGATAATGGAGTCACGCTTGAAGATATTCTTGCTTGCTGGATGAAAGGCACACGTTGGAAGAAAAAGAGTATGGGAATTGTGGAAACGGATATTATCCAGGTATTAGATGAAACACAAGGGATTGAGGATTTAGTCAAATATTTAACCAAAGGCAACCGTCACAAGAAAGGACAGCGTATTTGGACGGCTTCACGGAATTTAGAACGACCGATGGAGCATCCAAAACGTGACCGTAAATTCTCGATGCGTAAATTAGCGCAAATGTGTCTGAGCAACTCGCTAAAAGAGGATTTAGCAAAAGAATACATAGAGTGGGATATTTTTCATTGTAAAGCGTTTTATAGTGAGTACGACGGGTGGCATGTGAAATTACGAATGCGAAAACGAAAAAGGAAGGTGAAGAAAAAATGACGGATGTAAAAAGCGCACGGCAAAAAGAAACAATCAAAATCTATCTAGCCAACCAACATTTAACTCGAAAAGAGATTGCGGACTTGCTAGGGATAACCACAGGCGCATTAAACGCACGCATTGCCTATTTAAGAGTGCGAGGGTGGTTGTCAGGAGAAGAAATCGAAGCCACCAGGGAACATAAAAGAGGCGTAGCAACCAATGAGTTAAAGGAAGAGGTTCCAAGAGCAATGGTAATAGACACAACCAAACGTGCGACT
>JAITWV010000250.1 GCA_031285105.1 Streptococcaceae bacterium
GAGCCGTATAACCCTTTACTTTATCAACGGATAGAATATGTGGCACCGAACCGGGAACTTTCTTTAGAGGAAGCCGTTCGGTATGCACAAAGCCACGGATTTAGAGTCACTGCTTAAATTTTTTTTTGAGTGCTCTAAATGGTTATTTGGTGTGGTCTAAAATAGGTTTTTAAGGGAATTTCTCTTTATTGTTCTTTTTCAACCTTCACCGATGGAAGAGGGTTGGCTAGAATTTCTAAAGCATTATTAATTTCTTATTTTCATCATTTAGGAGTGCAGCTTAGCAATAACGATTTGCTTCAAAATCTTGAAGTAGAAGATGCTTATGCTAAGTTTGGAAAGGATGAAAAGGCCACTAAGGTAAAAGAAAAAAAGAGAAAAGTCTATAAGCATAAAAAAGCAGAAAGCATTCCCACAAAGGTAGTGAGCAAAACTTTTTCGGTAGTAAAGCTAAAAAGTAAAGCGAAAGAACATAATGTAACCATCGGTGAATATTTGTTAGCTTTAATTTTTATGGCGATTGCTAAGGAAAGAAGCATTTATCATCAAGAAAAACTAGCCATTGCTGCAGAAGTACCAGTTGACTTCCGTAGCTTTTATCCTTCTAACACGATTCGAAACTTTGCTGGCAATCAAAATATCATCGTAGAAGATACCGAAGATTTTCCGCGTGTATTAAAAGAGGTTAAGCGCCAAATGATGGGAGCAAATCAGACTTCTGCACAGATTACTATGAACGAAGCTTATCAAGGAAAACTAGCTTTGGATAAAATGCCAAAAGGAATGAAAAAGTTTATGCTAAAAACAGTTACTAAAGGCATGCATAAAGGGACAACATTTATGTATAGCAATTTGGGCCAACTTTCATTTCCTGAAGAAATTACAAAACTAGTAGATAGTATTGAGTTTGTCATAAGTCCAACACAAGGATTGCCTTATACATTTTCTGTGGTTAGTATTGGGGATGTTTTGACGCTTACAGCTACGGTTGATGCAGGTGGAGATTTGATTTTGTCTGAATTATTTAGCAGTGAATTGAAATAGAGATACAATGTCAACGCAAGTGTCTATCCTGATTTAGAATTTGTGCAGCCAGTGGTTGCACAAATTCCATCGACACATAATATGATTTTGATTGGTAAGATTTCAGATTTTGGTCTGAGGTCTTTTTTTGTACTTGCTACGGTGACAAATGTACCTATTTAAGCTGAATTAAACGTGTTATACTTGATATATTAAATTACAATATGAAAAGAGAAAGTCTATGATAACAAAACCCGTAAAAAACTATTTAACACAATCAATAAGAACAAACGGAAAATTAATACTTATTGTGCATTTTATTATTTTATTCGCAGGAGTACTATTATCAATCGGTCGAGGGATTCCTGCTTTTGCTAGTATGTTTTCTGACCATCTACTCACAGAATTTGTTATCGACCTTCCTGTAAAGATAGCGGGAGGAGCAACCACCATTATTTTGTTGTTAAAGAGCAAGTCATATTCCGATTGGCAAGAAACTTTCCCTAACAATCCGATCACAAAAAAGGAATTTGCAGCAGCAACCTATTTAGAAATGTTTATTTCAGCATTTCTTGGAATCCCAACCCTAATTATTATATGGATTGTGGCAGCAGTTGTTGATCCAAGTGTTGTCGATGCGATGTTTACTTACGGTGTATTTAACGTAGGGGGCATGATTTTCTTGGTTTGGATGATGATTTCAGTTGTTTATATTCTTCAATTTACAAAACTAGTGAAGATAAGCCAAGGTTCAATGGTGCTAATTGTTGGATTATTTAGCTCGCTCTGGACGACTATGGGAGTTCAAAATATATTAATTTCAATGAATCTAAACAGAATAATTGCGGCTTTTATCTGTGTAATTCTTGGATTGATCATTCTTGCAATCAGTTGGAAAGTTACTACGATTTTATACGAAAAAAAGGAGATGCAAAATGGATAGAGTAACGAAAAGTTATCGTGAAGTAAAAGAAATGTTAGGAGTTACAAGTTCAGCCTGGGAACGCTTATTAGGTGAAATTCGTTCTAATTACGTGGTAGATGAAAAATGGGCTGAAGGAAAACCGACCCATAAACACTACAATAATTTGTATGTCCGGTGTGCTAGTAAACCATTATTGGCACTTTCAATCCGGGATAATTTCTTCATTGTGGGTATAACTTTAGGTGCTGATGAACGCAACAAGTTTGATGAACAAAGAGAGTTATTCAGTGAATTCATTTTGCAGGAATACGATAAAGCAGAAGTTCTTCATGATGGTAAATGGTTAGGATTTGAAATCTCGGATGAGTGTCTTTTGGATGATTTATTAAAATTAGTTGAAATAAAACGCAAACCAAATCGAAAAATCAAGCCGACAAGTTTGGAGAAATGTGGTTTGCTTGACATTGGATTGTCAAAGGATGAAATTACCACTCAGATATTATCATAGAGATGTACATACCAATACAATTACTATATTAAACAAAAAAGCATATGAACGGAGAAGAAAATATGTTCTCAACAACTTTAGGATTTAATGGAAATGCCCAAGAGGTAATCAATTTTTATGCCAATGTTTTTGAATATGAGGTAAAGAAAGAAGATATTCACAAATTGGAAAATGGTTTAATCACTCATGGTGAAATTGTAATTTATGGAAGTAGACTGATGATATCTGATATTGATTCAACCCCCTATTTTAAAGGTTTTACTTTTTCAATTAACTTAACGAATCCAGAGGAATTAAAGCAAAAATTTGATGCAATGAGTGAAGGTGCGAAAATCATCATGCCACTTCAAAAGGTCGAGTGGTCACAGTTTTATGGAATGCTAAAAGACAAATTTGGCGTTACTTGGCAGTTTAATTTGGACTAATTCATGTCTTGATACTAATTGTTTGAGTTTTTCTCCTAGTTTTCCCAAAAAAGTACCTATTATGAAAAAATAAAATGAAATTAATCAAAAGGATACAAAATGAATAATCAACAAAGAAAAGAGTCAAAAAACCTATTTCATAAATACACTAACAGCTGGATACAAAAAGATTTAGACACCTTTTTATCCTTGTTAGCTGGTGATGTATTGGTAATTGAATGCTTCGGAGCAAGTTACCGTGGTAAAAAAGAATGCAAGCAATGGTTCAGTCATTGGAATGCCAATCATGAAAATCAAGTATTAAGTTGGGAAACGATCAACCATTTTCATGATGCACTACTAGAAGTATCAATAATTGATTGGGATTTCATTTATCGGTACAAAGGAGAAGAAAACTCTTTTGTCGGTTTGACGGTGCTAAAGGTGGAGAATGGAAAAATTACCTACATTAGAGAATACGAGGCGAAAAAGACAACATATCGACCTTTTGAGCAACTAGAATAGTTTAATTCACAATTTCCCCAAAAAAAATACCTACGTAAACGACTTCAGATACCATTCTAAAAAATTCTACGTAAAGGACAAAAAAGAAGAGTATTCTACTATCAAAGTAGAGACTCTTCTTTCGTGTTCTAAAAAATAGCACAGCCACTAAATATCCTTCAGCAAGTTTTATGCACAAATTTTCTAAAAGTTATGCACAAAACTCAGTGGCATTTGTGCACAGTTTTCAAAAGTTTTATGCACAAAACTCAGTGGCATTTGTGCATAAAACTAATTTCTTTTGTGCATAAATAATTTAAACATGTAACGAAAGCGATGAAACTTTAAACATGTTCACTATCATAGGAATTATTTTGACATGTACTCACTTCATCATCGCCCATAGATTAATGATATAATAAGAAAGAATAAAAATAGAAGGGATAAAGAAAATGAAAAAAACGACAAAAGAAACAATCGGTGTCACAACGTCACTTGGTATTGCAGGCGTATGTGTATTAAGTGGCGCGTG
>JAITWV010000307.1 GCA_031285105.1 Streptococcaceae bacterium
CACCGTCGAGCCAGTCCGCAGCCCATATACGAAAACTCGTAAGTGCAGAACGCCTTAGCGTCCTAGTATTTCACAAACTTCAAATCAATTACGATGTACTAAAGAGACAATCAATTAATACACCAAGTAAATTATTACAACGACTTCAATTCCATCAACATATCACGAATTTGGGCGGCTGTTTCAAAGTCTAATGCTTTTGCTGCTTCTTTCATTTCTTCTTCTAAGCGAGCAATTGTCTTTTCTTTATCTTCTTTGGCCATTTTCGCATACGCACTTAGTGAATTAATTGTTTCATCAGTATCCTCGCTTGTTTTAGAAATCGAAATCAAATCACGAATTTCTTTTTTAATTGTTTGCGGGACAATGCCGTGTTCTTCATTATATTGTTCTTGAATACTGCGTCGACGTTTGGTTTCATCTATTGCTTTTTGCATCGAATCTGTCATTTTATCTGCATACATAATCACTCGTCCATTTGCATTTCTGGCTGCTCGACCAATGGTTTGCACTAATGAGCGTTCTGAGCGTAAGAATCCTTCTTTATCTGCATCTAAGATTGCTACTAATGAAACTTCTGGTACATCAATTCCTTCACGTAATAAGTTAATTCCAATTAAGACATCAAACACTCCTAAGCGTAAATCACGAATAATTTGTGTGCGTTCCAATGTTTTAATATCTGAGTGAAGATATTTTACTTTTACCCCCATTTCTTTGAAGTAATCGGTTAAGTCTTCTGCCATTTTTTTGGTTAGAGTAGTAATAAACACTCGTTCATTTTTGGCTGTGCGCTCGTTAATTTCACCTAATAAATCATCAATTTGCCCCATAATCGGACGAATTTCAACGACTGGGTCTAGTAATCCTGTTGGGCGAATGATTTGTTGAATAATCGTTTGTGTTTGTTCTGCTTCATAAGGACCTGGTGTGGCTGAAACGTAAACGATTTGATGGACATGATTTTCAAACTCTTCTAAACGCAATGGACGATTGTCTAAAGCAGATGGTAAGCGAAATCCATAATTAACGAGCATTTCTTTTCTTGCTTTGTCTCCATTAAACATCCCACGAATTTGGGGCATGGTCACGTGACTTTCATCAATGACAATTAAGAAATCTTCTGGGAAAAAGTCTAATAGTGTAAACGGTGGCTCTCCTTGTTGACGTCCTTCCATGTGACGTGAGTAGTTTTCAATTCCTGAGGTGTAGCCCATTTCTTGAATCATTTCAATATCGTATTTTGTTCTTTGTTCAAGTCTTTGCGCTTCAAGTAATTTATTTTCATCACGTAATTCTTTCAAACGACTTTCTAATTCATTTTGAATGCGTTCAATCGCTGCGTTCATATGACTAGCATCGGTGACAAAGTGGGTGGCAGGAAAAATCGCTAAATGGTCAACATCCCCAATTACTTTACCTGTTAATGCTTCAACTTCAACAATTCGGTCTATTTCATCGCCAAAAAATTCCACACGAAAGGCATGCTCATCACGGCTAGCAGGAAAAATTTCGACCACATCACCACGCACACGAAAACGACCACGCTGAAAGTCGATATCATTGCGTTCAAATTGAATTTTGACTAGCTCGTTTAACAACTGATTGCGCTCTAACTCCATTCCCGGACGTAAACTGACAACGGATTTGCTATATTCATTGGGATCTCCTAAGCCATAAATAGCCGAAACCGAAGCCACCACAATGACATCATTTCGCTCTAGTAATGAACTGGTAGCTGAATGTCGTAGTTTATCAATTTCATCGTTGACACTTGAGTCTTTTTCGATATAGGTATCACTACTTGGTACATATGCTTCTGGTTGGAAATAATCATAGTAGGATACAAAATATTCGACCGCATTGTTGGGGAAAAACTCCTTAAATTCAGCATACAATTGTCCTGCTAATGTTTTATTATGGGCAATAACCAAAGTAGGCTTGTTCACTTCTTGAATGACTTCACTCATGGTGAATGTTTTTCCCGTTCCCGTTGCACCAAGTAAAATTTGTGCTTTTTCCCCACCTTCAATATTTTCGACTAATTCTTCAATGGCTTGAGGTTGATCACCTGCAGGAGAGTATTTTGAGACCAATTCAAATTTATTGGTTGTTATTTTATCTATCATATTTGCTCACTTTCTTAAATTTCATCCCTCTTATTTTAACATATCCCAACAAATGTGAACAAAGAACTAGTCAGTAACTAAAAATATAGTATAATTGCTTTTAATAGGAATTAGTAAGGGGATTTTATCATGAAAAGCAGAAAACAGTTACGCAAAAAACAAATGACAACTGGAAAAATCATCGGAATTGGAGGACTTGCAATCATTCTTGTCCTTACCTGTACAGGATTTTTCTATTTCCAAGACCACTTTTTACCAAATACTACAGTAGCTGGTTTAGAAGTTGGTTTTAAAACACCTGAACAAGTCAAAAAAGTATTTGACCAAAGGAACTCACAAGGAGTCAGCATCTCTTTAGATTTTCAAGGTGCCAAAAAAACATTGACGTTAAAAAACATCTATCAAGAGCTGCCTTTATCTGCCTTTGAACAAGCAAAAAAGGGCACTGAGCCAACATTAGTAATCAATCAGGTGATTAAAGAAGAAATTCAACAAAAAATTACACAACTTGCAACAGATAAGAGTGTGAGTGAGAAAACAGGAGCTAAAATTAACTTTAATGCCACAACTAGTCAATTTGAAGTCGTGAATGCTAAAAAGGAATCCGTTTTAGACATTAAAAAACTAACTGAGCGTATTTTTGAGAAATTAAGTAATTATCAAGCAACTTATGAATACCAAACGAGCAGTTTTATGAAAGAAATTTACCCACAAGATGTCGTTGCTTTACAAGAAAAAGCCAAACAAATGAACAACTTAAACACTGTCGCAACATTTACTTATCAAAATCAAAAAGTTGAAATCACCAAGCAAAATCTCGGTAACTTCATTAACACACCACAATCTATCAGTGAATTTGTCAAAAATGAAATTTATATGAAACTAAGCACCACAGCTAATCCAGTTCATTGGAAAAATCCTGTTGATGGACATATTTATGAATTTATCAATAATCAAGCTTATGGTTGGAATGTGGATGTTGAGGCAACAACGAAACAAATTGAGCAAATGATTACTGACAACAATTATGGTCAAACTTTAGAACCTGTGATGAAATCAACCTTTGCTAAGGGAGCTGAGGAAGTCATTCAAAATAATTTTGTCTGGATTGATACCGATAAACAAATCATGCAATTGTGGATGGATGGCAAATTGGTTAATCAAACGGATGTGATTACAGGCTTTTGGGATAAAGGAACCGCAACTGTTTCAGGTTTTCAAACTATTTCTTGGAAAACGGATTTTATCAATATGAAAGGTGACGGCTTAAACGGTACAAAATATGAAGTACCGATTAATTATGCCGAATGTTTGCTCTATCGTCCATACAATAGCCCAACCACCGGTAATCATACTCAGCCTTATGAAACAGGGATTTTTATCCATGAAGCCAAAAAAAGCGCCGAAGATTTTGCAAATAAGGTAAATATGCAACAAAGAGCGTATGGTGTGGGGTCTAATGGCTGTATTGGTACTCCTGTTGGAACAGCGAAAATTTATTATGATAACTTAATCAATGGTTTTCCAGTGATTGTAACCGGACATTATTATGACAATGCTCCTGGTGAGTTCGACAAACCAGTGGATTATGGTCATCTCATTGCATAGTAAAAAGGACTGGAAAAATTAATCTCCAGTCCTTTTTACTCGTTTCCTAACCTACTTCAATTAAACCGTGTTTTCCATCTTTACGACGATACACAATTCCTGTGTTTCCTGATTCTACATCTTTAAAAACATAAAAATCATGTCCTAACATTTCCATTTGAATGACTGCTTCTTCAGCTGACCACTCTGATAAATTGAAACGCTTAGTACGCACAATATCCGCTGTTTCTTCTACAAAATCATCATCCATTTCTTCTGCTGGACCGGCTAAGAAAATTTCACCCGTTGGCTCAGCATCACGTTTTTTACGGTTAATTCTTGTTTTGTATTTGCGAATTTGACGCTCTAGTTTATCAACTACCAAATCAACTGAACCATACATGTCAATTGAAGTTTCTTCAGCACGTAGTGTTAAGTTTGGAAGCGGAATTGTTACTTCTACCTTCGCAGTTTTTTCAGAATAAACTTTCATATTTACATGAGCAGTAGCTTCAGTTGATTCTGGGAAATATTTCAACAGTTTGTCAACTCTCTTTTCTACATACGCACGAATGGCATCAGTTACCTCAATATTTTCTCCGCGAACATTATATTTGAATGGCATAAGCAATACCCCTTTCAGTATCAAGTAGAAGTTTTAAAGGACCACTCTTTATTACTTCTTACTAATATTTTAGCATAACTTATTTTGAAAAGGTTGTTTTTATATCTTTTTTTTGCAAATTATCTTGCTAAAGAAAAGGTGCGAATACTTTTAGGGTCACTTTTTTGAATTTCCTCATAGGCATGAAAAAGCGTTCGACCAGTTGTGTAAATGTCATCCACAATGATTATCTCTTTATCTTTGAGTAAATGCTTCATATCTTCCTTTAACAAAAATGGTTGTTTGGTTGTTAAACGTTCCTTTTTATTTTTATGGCTTTGTGCTTGTTCATCATCTTTTTTAATAAGTGCTTCCACATAATCCAAACGAGCAGCATCTAAAAAACCTTCTACTTGATTAAACCCACGTTCTAAATAGCGTTCGCTAGAAAGGGGAATGGGAATTAAAGTCGCCTTTTCTTTTTTGAGTGCTTGCCTGATTTGATGAGTAAACATATATCTCAAACGATAATCACCTTTAAATTTATAACGCGCAAAATACTCCTTCATCGCCTCATTATATTGATACAATGCTTGATGAGAAAATGGATATTCAGGATATTTTTCTTGCCAACTTCGGCAATCTTCACAATAAGTTTCTTCACTTAACTTCGCACAACCTAAACAAGTTTTCCCTTTCAATAAAATAAAATCTTTCTTACAATTGTTGCATAAACCTTGTTCTTGTTTTTCTCTTACCAAAAATTCAAAGATTGAAAAGTTTTTAGGCATCTCTTGATTGCAATTTAAACACTCCATATTTTTTACTCCTCATCGATTAAATTTAATTTTTTCGCAAGTCTATTCATTTCTTGTATCTGTTTTTTCGCTTGAATCATCGCTTTGGTCTTCCCATCATGCAAATAAATTAATCTACCGGTCGGTCTAGATAACTTTCTACCCACTCTACCTGAAATTTGCACCAAACTACTTTTCGTATAAACATGATGATTTGCTCCTAAAACAATCACTGACACATCTGCAAAAGTAACACCACGTTCTAATATGGTGGTCGTAATTAAGCATTGAATTTTTTGCTTTCTCATCGCTTCTACTTTTTCAAGCCTTTGTGGATCAATAGATGAAAC
>JAITWV010000372.1 GCA_031285105.1 Streptococcaceae bacterium
GCCACAGCAGCCATACGCCTCGAGCCAGTCCGCAGCCCAAATGCGAAAACTCATAAATGAAGAAAGCCTTAACGTCTTACCTATTTCACAAACTCCATTTAACTTACGCTGTACTAAAGTAATTGTCTATAAAAAAAGAAACCTCAATACATCTTGAGATTTCTTTTTTTATAGACTTACATCATGCCACCCATCATATTAGGATCCATTCCCTGTGCTGGTTGCATTGGTTCTGGTTTATTAGCAACAACTGCTTCTGTTGTTAAAAGTAAAGCAGCTACAGATGATGCGTTTTGTAAGGCTGAACGAGTAACTTTCGCTGGGTCAACAATTCCTGCTTCAATCATGTTTACCCATTCACCATTTGCTGCATTAAAACCAATTCCTAAATCAGAATTTTTCAATTTGTCAACTACAACTGATCCTTCAAATCCTGCATTTTTAGCAATTTGACGGACTGGTTCTTCTAAAGCGCGTAAAACAATTTTCACACCAGTAGCTTCGTCACCTTCAGCTTCAATAGAGGCTACTTTGCTGGCAACATTAATTAAAGCTGTTCCACCACCGGCAACGATTCCTTCTTCAACGGCTGCACGAGTGGCATTCAAAGCATCTTCAATTCGCAATTTCATCTCTTTTAATTCTGTTTCAGTTGGGGCACCGACTTTAATGACTGCCACACCGCCTGAAAGTTTAGCTAAACGCTCTTGTAATTTTTCACGGTCAAATTCAGAAGTGGTGTCTTCAATTTGTGCTTTAATCACACCAGCACGATGCTCAATTGCTTCTTTAGCCCCGCCACCTTCAGCAATAACGGTTGTATCTTTATCAACCACTACTTTACGAGCGTTTCCAAGCATATCCATTGTTGCTTCTTTTAAGTCTAATCCTAAGTCTTCGGTAATCACTGTACCGCCTGTTAAAATCGCAATATCTTCTAACATAGCTTTACGACGATCACCAAATCCTGGAGCTTTGACGGCAACAACGTTAAATGTCCCACGAATTTTGTTTAAAACTAATGTTGGCAATGCTTCTCCATCAACATCATCAGCAATAATTAACAATGGACGATTTTGTTGTAAAATTTGTTCTAATAAAGGCAAGATATCTTGAATGTTGGAAATTTTCTTATCTGTAATTAAAACAAATGGATTTTCCAACTCAGCAATCATTTTTTCAGTATCACTGACCATGTATTGGGATAAGTACCCACGGTCAAATTGCATTCCTTCGACAACTTCAAGTTCGGTTTCCATTCCTTTTGACTCTTCGATTGTAATAACACCATCGTTACCTACTTTTTCCATCGCATCTGAAATGTATTGCCCCACTAATTCAGAGCGTGAAGAAACGGCTGCGACTTGGGCAATGGCTTCTTTTGAGGTTACAGGTCTTGCAATGGCGTGTAATTCATCAACGGCTGTTTTGGTTGCCAGTTCAATTCCACGACGAATGCCTAATGGATTGGCACCAGCGGTTACGTTTTTTAACCCTTCACGTACGATTGCTTGAGTTAAAACAGTTGCTGTTGTTGTTCCGTCTCCTGCGATGTCATTGGTTTTTGAGGCAACTTCAATGACTAATTTGGCACCCATATTTTCAAAATGATCTTCTAATTCGATTTCTTTGGCAATTGTTACACCGTCATTTGTGATAAGTGGTGAACCAAATGATTTTTCCAAAACAACATTGCGACCTTTTGGACCTAATGTTACTTTGACTGTTTCGGCTAAAATATCAACGCCACGCATCATAGCTGAACGTGCATCTTCTGCATATTTAATTTCTTTTACCATTGATAAGTACTCCTTTTATAAAATTCCAATAATATCGTTTTCACGAATGACTAAATATTCTTTGTCGGCTACTTTCACTTCCACACCAGCAAATTTTTCAAAAACTACATTATCACCAACACTCACTTGAGGTTTGATTACTTGGCCGTTTTCTAAAGTTCTACCCGGTCCGATAGCTACAGCTGTGCCTACTTGTGGTTTTTCTTTGGCAGCACTAGCTAAAACAAAGCCACTTGCGGTTGTTTCTTCTTGCAACGCTACTTCAATTACGATTCTGTCATTTAAAGGTTTAATCAAAGGAATTCCCTCCATTTTTTCTTTTTTAGCACTCTTAATCTTCGAGTGCTAACTTTCTTTAATAGTTTAACTCAAATAATAAATAAAAACAAGACTGGCAACTTATCAAATGAGCGTTGTCAGTCTTATTTTTTATTTCGTTACCGCATTGCCGATATTTTCTGCGACACGGGCATTTTTATATATTACGCTAAATTTTTCCATATCCAATAAATCAGCGGAATTGGTAATCAAAATCATTGTCGTTTTTGGTAAATTTGCAGCCTTAACTTGTGACCAGTCTGCTTTTCCGATCACATCGCCACCGTTTAAAATATCGCCTTCTTTGACTTTCAATTTAAACGGTTTGCCATTTAGTGATACTGTATCAATTCCTAGATGAATCAAAACTTCTAAGCCATCAAAGCGTTTGATACCAACAGCGTGACCTTGTACCATGATGACCGTTCCAGCTACGGGGGACACAATGGTTTCATCTGTAGGTTCCACAGCATATCCTTCACCCATCATTTTGCTTGAAAATACAGGGTCGGCTACTTTTTCTAATTCAATAATTTCTCCTTGAAGTGGTGCATAAAGTGAGGTATCGTGACTTACTTCTTTTTTCTTTTTTCCAAATTTAAACACTATTCATTCGCTCCTTTCACTAAAATGGCGATTGTTTCATAAGGACGTAAAGTAATTTCTTCTTCTAATTCATGTGTATCATAATTTCCAATCAACACCTCACCTTGAACAAAAGCTCGTGGTATTTTGACCTTGGTTGTTTTTTCATAAAAATTATTCATAACAAGTAATTGACTGCCTTCATACTTACGAATATAACTAT
>JAITWV010000419.1 GCA_031285105.1 Streptococcaceae bacterium
GTCAAGTAGTTTTTCTTTCGCAGGTGAGGTGAAATGAGCTGTAGGTAGCTCATTTAGATGGTTTAGCTCTTCTAAAAAGTTCGGTACATCTGGCAGGTATTCTCGCTCAGGTGCAGAGTGCTTGGAAATCACTTCCAATTGCTTGTCAAAATTATGAAGCCCTGTGTTTGATAGTAGCTTATCAAGATCATTGCGATAAATTACTTTCAAGTTCGGGTAGTTATTTTTAATATGGGATTCTTGATTGCTCCAAATCAGTCTAGTTGAGACAGGAATCTTGTCCAATCTGTATTCTGAGAGTATATTTCTCACGCAATTTTTTTGACGATTCATCTGAAAAACAACATCCGTAACTCTGCTGTTTGCGTTTAAAAAACCTCGTTCATCAATGTAAGAATCATAGTTGATATTTTTAACTTCAAAAATGTATATCCCTGAACTCGTAAAAACTAAATAGTCAATTTCAACATCTAAATCATTATATACGAGCCTAATGTTTTTTAAATATTTAATTCGGTTACCCATAATCTTTAGGTAATCCTCAATAAAAGACTCACCTTTGTTCCCGTTAAGCATACCCGAAAGTCGACTTTGAAAGAATTTTGTTGTATAAGGGAACAATTTTTCATCAAGATTAATTATCCAACTTTGATAGAATGACACTAACTCTTCGTTCTTCAAGGGCACTTTACCAGCATCATGAATCTGTCTCTCAATTACAGAATAAAACTTTTTTTGTTGAATTCGATCTTCTTTAATTAATTGTTGCTCATGGGTAGCTCTCAACTGTTTTCCTTCAAAAATCTGCTCTTCCAATGGTTTGAGTGCCGCTTGTTGTTTCTTTAGATTTTGAAGTAAACTTGTGTCTTGCTCCTTTTTTATTACTTCTTTATTCCACTTTTCAGTAAGTGCTGCTTTTTCATGGCTTTCAGCATTTTTTAGCTGTTGCTCGTTCCACTCTTTTAAGAGTCTCTCTCGCAGTCTTACCTCATCTTCCTTTTTTTTCCAATCACTAATTGCATTGTACATAACATTTCTCCTTCTACTTAATTTTATCAACTGACATTTTCAAAATTCGATATAAACTGCGATAAATCACTTTATGCTTATTAGCAATTGTTTCGCTGATGCGATAAGGTTCATCAATTTGATGTTTCAAAGTATTGAAGCTGCGTTGAATGTTGCCAATCCCAACAAATATATCTTGAGTAAGTACTTTTTTTTCAAGTAATTGTTGCTGAACCTTAATCAGCTCTGTTGCCCCAACCTGATTTTTCTCGTTGACCTTAATTTCAATTCCATGAATTAAAGCTAAAGCATAGACAACCCTAACAGATAAAGTAGCATAAGCAGATATCGCCTCATCAAAGCATTTCTTGTTTTCAAGCATCGTAATCAATTTGTCTTTTTCAGAGATATACTTGAATAATTTCATTACTTTACCTTTTTCTATTGTGATGGATTTATTTGTCTTAGGTTCGCCATTCTGAGTTGCAATTTTCATAGCCTTATCAAAACCTAAAACAGATACTAATGTTTTAAACTCTTTTTGTGTTAACATTTTTTCCTCCTTATCTATCAGAAGACAGTTATATTTTTTAACACACTTATCATACTCTTTTTCAAGTCCGATGGAGTTGCCGAATGTTGCGTTCATTTAAGCTAAACAAAAGTTCACAAAAAAAGAATCCTCAATACGAAAATTCTCTTAATTGATAAAGGTTGGAATAAGCAAAAATTAAAAGAGGATGCGCAGTATATCTCTAAGTAACTATCTTGAAAATGCACTCATTTTACTTGAATTAATTGGTATTAAGGTTTTCGTTAAGACTATCAAACCAGTGAATTCACCAACTAAAAAAGTAAATAAACCAAAAGCACCAAAATGGATTGGCACGACTCTTTATTACAAAGGAAAGAGTAAAAAGGCAAAAAATAGTTATTCTGCTAAGTTAGTGGTTGTCTCTGATGATGAATTTATACTAAAAGCAGGTTCTGTGATTATTGATAAAACGTTTAATCAGATAAAAACAACCGAAGATAAACCATTTAAATCTTTAAGCACAGCAGGAAAGTTCGTTTCTAATTCTAGCGTGAATGGCTGGGTGATTTGGAAAAATAAGAATGGGGAAACCGCTGATGTGTTAGGGCGAAAAAAATAGCAAGATTCCTAGACTCAAAAACCGTGATATGCTACCATAAAAAATGCGAGACATCACGAAATTCTTGGCAGACTGGACTTTATTTTTAAAGAAGGGATGCCATCAGTGATAAAAATAAGTATGTACGGGTCTCCTATCTTTTTAGTAAGAAATAGGAGGAAGTTTATGGATTCAGCTGTTATTTTGAGCTTGTTAAGAACACTCGTCAAACCAAGCCCATTAATGGCAGTTGTTGGATTTGCTGTATACGTTATCTATAAAGTATTAGCACTTCCAAAAGATTCAGTTGCACACACTTGGCTTCAACGTCACTATGACTTGAAAACAGCCAAGTTTAAAGCAGGAAACAAAAAAGCTCCTAAACGTTAATGTTTAAGGGAGCTTAAGACCGTCAATGCTTTGACAGGCGACGGCAAATTGCAACACATTGCCAGTTCTGTCAAGAAACAAAACTCGCATGGAAG
>JAITWV010000049.1 GCA_031285105.1 Streptococcaceae bacterium
GGGTTGGATTCCAATGAACAATATGGATGCCAACGTTTACTTTACTGTTTTAATTTTAGGCGGTCTAGCTGTAATTATCTATTCAAAATTGATGCTTGCAGATATCACCATTAAATTACCAGACTCAGTTCCACCATCTGTTGCCAAAGCTTTTACAGCCATTATTCCAGCAGCAGCAGCTTTATATTTAACAGCGATTATTTATTACGTATTCTCATTAACAATCGGTAAAGATGGTACTAACGTTATTCGTTGGGTCCAAGCAACCATTGCCGAGCCATTTATGAATTTAGCACAAGGTCCAGCAGCAGTTGTGATTGTAACAGTCATGATTTCTATTTTATGGTTCTTTGGCTTACATGGTCCAAATATTCTAGCTCCAGTTTTAGAAGGAATTTGGGGACAAGGTCAATTACACAATGTCAATACTTTCCAACAAGGCGGAATGAGTGCTGTTTATGATGCTATTGAAAAAGGTAATGGAGAAGCATTCCGTTGGGTACGTGGGTCATTTGATTCATTTTCATGGTTTGGTGGTTCTGGTGGGACGTTAACGCTTTTGATTGTTATTTTAGTTCTATCAAAACGTGCTGATTACAAGACAGTTGCCAAATTAGGTATGGGTCCTGGATTATTTAATATCAATGAACCTGTAATGTTTGGTTTACCAATTGTATTAAACCCAATTATGCTTATCCCATTTATCGTAGCACCAGTTGTTTCAACAATGATTGGTTTTGTTGCAACACAGCTTAGTTTAGTGAATCCAGTGGTAGTGGCAGTTCCTTGGGTAGTACCACCGTTTCTTATGAGTTTTCTTGCAACAGGAGGAGACTGGAGAGCGCCTATTGTAACCTTGGTTTCATTTGCCGCAACACTAGTCATTTGGGCGCCATTCGTTATTGCAGCAAATGCACAAGAGGCAAGTTCACTTGGTGAATAAATTTGAAATATAATGATGTATGAAGAAAACTTTAAAAATAAATAATTCTCTTTATACATTTTAGAGGTGGAAAAATTAAATCCACCTCTTTTTTTTTTAACAATATAATGATAAAATAATTTTTGTAACGCTTACAACCAAAAGAAAAACTATTATAGGAGGAAGAAACAAAATGATGATTACTGTAAATTTAGCTCAAAAACAACAAGATGCCATTGCATTATTAGAAGCACAAGAAGGCGAGTTCACTTATAAGTTTTTAAGTAAAGCTGGCATTCGCTTGAAATTTCAAGTAACAGGAGATCCAGAAGCGGCAGCAGCAAATGCGAAAAAAATTATCAAAGCTCAACCATGGGGTGCTGCTTTATACTTTAACGCTGTTGCAGGTTAATTTTTATGGTTAGAAATGGCTTATTTCTTGTAAGTTTGGGTTTATTGATTTTTATGCTCATGGGAACTGACTCAGCGACAATGACATTTATTAATCCGATAGCCTTAGGATTTGCAGCAATTTTGGTACTTGTTGGTATGAGTATGTTTATTATCGGTGCCAAACAAGCCAAATCAAAGGATGAGAAATAACATGATTATCATAAGAGATGTAAATGCACCAGCTAGTTTTGTTTTTACGAAATTAATCGATAGTTCTTTATATGACATTAAAAAGCAAACCAATAAACGATTGACTTGGAAGCAACTAAAGAATTTTGAATACGTAAAGACATTTTCAAGACACCAAAAGGCACGTATTACGATTTTAGATGTAGTTGAAAATGAAAAATATTCGTTTAAAACTTCTACAACATCAAATGAATACGTGACTACTTATACCATTGAACCCAAAACGGATGTGTCGTGTAAAGTAACGTGTGAAGAGACTAAAACTTCACATGGTTTCATGCAAAAATTAAATGATACAGTAGTTGGTTTGATTTTGGGACGTTCTAAAAAGAAACAAATCAAGGCTATTTTGGATGAAATGGGCAAACAATATAAGGGTTAATGAAAAAAACGGGTAATTTATTTTACTCGTTTTCTTACATATTAGACATATTAGGAGGAGAAAAAATGGATCATTTAAAACGTTCTGAGTTTCCAAAAGATTTTCTTTGGGGTTCAGCATCGGCAGCTTATCAAGTAGAAGGTGCGTGGGATGAAGATGGCAAAGGAAAATCAGTTTGGGATGAATTTGTTCGTATTCCAGGCAAAACATTTAAAGGAACAAATGGCGATATTGCTGTAGATCATTACAATCGTTACAAAGAAGATATTCAATTAATGAAAGAACAAGGATTAAAAGCTTATCGTTTTTCAGTTGCTTGGGCGCGTGTTTTCCCTGAAGGACGGGGAGAAGTAAATCAAAAAGGGTTGCAATTTTATATTGATTTAGTTGATGAGTTGATTGCAAACAACATTGAACCGGTTTTAACAATTTATCATTGGGATTTACCAAAAGCGCTAGATGATGCATATAATGGTTGGGAATCTCGTGAGGTAATTGCAGATTTTGCGAATTATTCAAAAGTCTTATTTGAAACATTCCGTGGCAAAGTGAAATATTGGGTTTCTTTAAATGAACAAAATATTTTCACCATGTTAGGTTGGATGATGAAATTGCACCCACCAGGCAAAAATGATCCGAAAATGTTTTATCAAGTCAATCATCATGCCAATTTAGCAAATGCAACAGTAATTAATTTATTCCACGAAATGAATATGCCAGGAATGATTGGACCATCATTTGCTTATGGACCAAATTATTCGCTAGACTCAAATCCATTAAACGTGATGGCAGCTGAAAATTCAGAAGACTTAAATGCACATTTTTGGATGGATGTTTATGCATACGGCGAATATCCGATTATGGCGATGAAATATTTAGAAGAAAATGGTATCGCACCAGAAATTTTACCAGGAGACATGGATTTACTTCGCTCAGCTAAACCAGATTTTCTAGGCTTAAACTATTATCAAACAGCAACAAATGCTTGGAATCCATTAGATGGCGGTGTTGGTATTGGTGAAATGAACACAACTGGTAAAAAGGGTTCTTCTAAAGAAACAGGACTGCCAGGGGTATTCAAACGTGTGGAAAATGACCATTTAGAGCGCACGAATTGGGATTGGGAAATCGATCCAACCGGTTTAAGAATTGCGATGCGTCGAATTACTTCACGTTATCGCTTGCCAATTTTAATTACTGAAAATGGTTTAGGTGAATACGATAAATTAGAAGAAGGCAAAATTCATGATCAATATCGTATTGATTACTTATCATCTCACGTGAGTGCTGTTCGTGATGCAATTAGTGATGGAGTTAATGTTTTAGGTTATTGCACATGGTCATATACGGACTTACTTTCTTGGTTAAATGGCTATCAAAAACGTTATGGATTTGTTTATGTTGACCAAGATGAAACGATGGAAGGTACATTGAAACGCATTCCAAAGGATAGCTATTATTGGTATAAGAAAGTTATTGAAGAGAATGGTTCTAATAATTAAAACTATTTAAATGAAAAACGCAATGGAACTGTTATTAAATATGGTTTTATTGCGTTTTTTGCTTTTTCTTTGTATAGACCGCTCAACTTAAAAGAAGAAATAAAATAGCTATCGTGATAAAATAATGGTAATATAGTTAAAATAATATGGGAGGTAAACGAAATGAAAAATAAAATTAGTCTTTTTTTTCCTACTTTAGTCATTGTTTTTTTATTTAATACAATATCTGTTCAAGCAACTGTTTACCCTTATTATTTAAATATCAGAAATGATGCGATTTTTTTACCAATCACAGGTGAAGAAAAAATTTATCAAGGCGATACAATTGATTTAAAAAAATTAGCTATTAAAGAACTCCCCAAAGATTATGAACTAATAGAGGTAACCACTAAGGAACAAATAAACACTCAAGAAGTGAAGCAATCTCAATTAAATTGTCAAATGACACTAAGAAGTAAATTATCTGGGCAAATAGAACAAAAAAGCATTCAATTAGATGTAACGGTTCATCCATTGATATCACTTAAGACAATGAACTATAAAATACGTTTAGGGACACGCTTTAATTCTTATCAATGCTTAGTAGAAGCAAAAAATAACAAAACAGATCAAGATTTAACGAATCAAGTCAAAGCGAATGCCATTTCAACGAACATCGCTGGAAAACAAACGATTGAATTTTATGTTTCAACTCAAAATAATAGAAAAGAATTTAGTCAAACTACTCAAGAAACGATCAATATTCTTCCATATAAACAAGAGGTAAAATACAATCGCTTTATTCAGACGAAAAATCCAATCATTTGGAAAGAAGTTTA
>JAITWV010000112.1 GCA_031285105.1 Streptococcaceae bacterium
GTCCGGCTACAGCAGGGCGGACACCCTAAGCGCAGAGCCAAGCCAGCCGAAAATTCGCAGTGTTGAAATTCACAAGCTTCGCTTTTCAAGTATCAATTTAACTTACGATGTACTAAAGTGATTATTTTCCTAAATATTAATCAAAACCAACACGATTAACTAAATGAGTTTATCTTAATCTTATTACAAAAAACCGCAAACATTAAAAGTCTGCGGTCCCTAAAATTATTTTCTTTTCTTCTTCTTTTTCTTCAATTGTTTATTCATACGATTCATCGCTTGCTTCATCGCCATGTCTCCAAGTTTTCCTTTGATACCACGACCGCCTCCGAATCCTCCGGGCATACCAGGCATTCCTCCACCCATACCCATTTGACCCATCATCTTGTCCATATCACCATTGGTCATCATTTGCATCATTTCTTTGGCTTGATTGAACGATTTGATCATCTTGTTCACTTCGATTACCGTATTTCCTGAACCTTTGGCAATTCTACGGCGACGTGAAGGGGTTAGCATGTCAGGATTTTCACGTTCTTGCTTGGTCATTGACTGCACCATAGCTTTTTGGCGAACCATGATTTTTGGATCAATTTGAACGTTATCAAGCCCTGGAACTTGGCTCATCCCTGGAATCATTTTAATTAAATCTTCAATTGGTCCCATATTATTGACTTGATCCATTTGGTCAATAAAGTCATTGAAATCAAAGGTATTTTCACGCATTTTTTGTTCTAGTTCTTGCGCTTTTTTCTCATCATAATCTAGTTGAGCTTTTTCAATTAAAGTTAATAAATCCCCCATCCCTAAAATACGAGAAGACATGCGTTCTGGATGGAAAACTTCTAAGTCTGTAAGTTTTTCACCGGTACCTGAAAACTTAATCGGTGCACCAGTCACTTGACGAATGGAAAGGGCAGCACCACCACGTGTATCACCGTCGAGTTTTGTGATAATAACCCCGGTAATACCTAAATCTTCATTAAATTTAGCAGCAACGTTCACGGCATCTTGTCCGGTCATGGCATCTACTACCAAAAGAATTTCATCAGGATTTGCGATTGTCTTGATTTGTTTTAATTCATCCATCAAGACTTCATCAATCGCTAAACGTCCAGCAGTATCAATTAAAACATAATCATTTTTGTTTTCACGTGCCTCTTCTAATCCAAGGCGAACAATTTCAACTGGCGAGATGTCTGTACCTCTATCAAAAACAGGAACATTAATTTGTTCACCTAATGTTTTTAACTGATCAATAGCCGCTGGTCGATATACGTCGGCTGCGATCATCAATGGACGAGCGTTTTCTTCTTTGACTAATTTGTTGTCTAATTTTCCTGCAAAAGTTGTTTTACCAGCCCCTTGCAAACCACTCATCATGATAATCGTTGGAATTTTATCTGATTTATTTAAACCAACCGTATCGCCACCAAGGGTTTTCGTTAACTCTTCATCAACGATTTTGACGATTTGTTGAGCTGGGTTTAACGTTTCTAATACCTCAGCACCAATTGCTCGATTGGAAACTGCTTTGGTAAATTCTTTGACTACTGGTAAAGCAACGTCGGCTTCAAGTAAAGCTAGACGAATTTCACGCATCATTTCCTTGATATCAGCTTCAGAAATTTTTCCTTTTTTTCTTAATGCCGCAAATGCGTTTTGCATACGTTTTGTTAAACTTTCAAATGCCATGATTAATTCTCCTCAATTTCTTGTAATTCATGTAATTTTTCAACCAAAAAAGCATCACTTTGGTATTTTTCTAATAATTCATCCAATATCTCACCACGCACGATATAATTAGAATATAAGCTTAATTTGCGCTCATAATCTTCTAAAATTTTTTCCGTCCGCTTAATATTATCATACACCGCTTGTCTTGAAACTTGGAACTCTTCTGCAATTTCACCCAATGAATGATCAAATGAATAATACAATTCAATATAATTCATTTGCTTTGTGGTCAAAAGGGTCGAATAAAACTCAAAAAGTGCGTTCATACGGTTTGTTTTTTCAATTTCCATAATTTTTCAACTCCATGTTACATAGTATAATCTAAACGCTTGTTAGTCAATACTTCTGAGTTATTTGTGTAAAATTAACTGAAAAGATAACGTATATCTGATAAAATAGTTAATAATATAAGGATGAAGGAGAAATTCGATGAAGAAAATTCTAGTTGTAGATGATGAAGCTTCAATTGTTACTTTACTTAAATATAATCTTGAAAAAGAAGGGTATGTTGTTGATACGGCAGATAATGGTAGTGCCGGCTATGAAATGGCGTTAGTAAACAATTATGATTTCTTAGTGCTAGATGTCATGTTGCCAGGTATGGACGGAATGGAAATCACTCGTAAACTACGCCGCGAAAAAATTGATGTGCCAATTTTAATTTTGACTGCTAAAGATGACCCTATTGAAAAAATTATTGGGTTAGAAATTGGTGCGGATGATTATTTGACCAAACCATTTTCTCCTCGTGAGGTAATTGCGCGCATGAAGGCTATTTTTCGTCGAGAAGAACTTTCACGTACATCTATAATAGAAGAAAAGAAACCAGATGCGACAAATTCTGATAATTATTTAGTTATTGGTGATATTGCAGTCAACCAAGAAGAATATTTGGTAAAAGTCCGCGGCAAAGAAATTGAATTAACTCCAAAGGAATTTGAAATTTTGGTTTATTTCATGCAACGAAAAGACCGAATTATTTCACGTGATATTTTACTTGATCGTATGTGGTCCTTTGACTTTGATGGGCAAACAAGAATTGTCGATGTGCATATTTCACATATTCGTGAAAAAATTGAAATTGATCCCAAAAAACCACAATATTTACTTACCGTTCGTGGCTTTGGTTATCGTTTTCAAGCGCCAAAACAATAAGAGGGTATGATGAAATTTAACAAAGAAAGTAAACGTGAAATAAGCTTTGTACTAGGAATTTTACTTGTCCTTTTCATTTCTTCGATTTGGATTGGCAATTATTTTTTTCGTGTCACCACAACCAATCAGCAATCAGCCCTTTTGCAAGATCGCTTAACACTTTTTCTCAATTATTTTCCTTTTGATGAAGTAGTGACCAATAAGCAATTAACTCCTGAACAAACAGCTATTATCCATGAATACATCACAGGAAATAATGATCGTTTAACCTTATATGACCAGGAAGGAACTCCTTTTTTTGATAGTATCAATAATCTAAAAGACAGTATGAACACTGAAGAAATAAATGCGCTCAAACGTGGAGCTAGTGTTGGCATTGCTAGACGAACGACAACAGACAACGAACCTTTAGAAATGATGTATGTCGCCCTTTCTGTCAATCAAAATGGCAAAAGTATTGGTTATATCCGTATTGCTGAACAAACAAGTGGTTTTGCACGTTCCATTGAAATTTTTCAAACATATCTAATCGTTGTTTTATCAATCGTTTTTGTCATACTCGCCATTTTAGCCATTCGCTTAATCCAACAAAAAAACGAACCGCTTGAGACTATTTTGCCGATATTAAAGAAAAATTTAAAGGATCCAAGTAAAAGACGCTCCATTTTAAATGAGTCATCCAATATGAATGAGCTGTATGACACGATTAATCAACTGTCTTCGCGTATGTCAAGCACGTATCAAGCGTATATTTCAACGGAAGAACAGTTTTATCGCTTTATTAATCAGCTGATGATTGGTGTTTTCTTCATTAATAAAGAAGGGTTAATTGAATTAGCAAACCCAGCTTTAGAAAAACTTTTAGCGCAAGATGCATTAAAAGAAAAAAACTATTTAAGTGCATTTGCTAATACTCCTTCGTTATCTTTGCTCATTCAACAAGCGATGAACAATAAAGAAGATGTTTTTGAAGAAATTCGTTTATCTGAACCTTCCGGAAAAGATTTGGAATTGTCTTTACGCTATATTCATGATGAAAATTCAGACATTCGTTTGATTGGTTCGGCTTATGATTTAACCAGAATCCGTCAATTAGAACGAATGCAAAAAGATTTTGTCGGAAACGTTTCGCATGAGTTAAAAACACCAGTCACTTCCTTAATTGGCTTTACCGAAACATTATTAGACGGTGCAATGGAAGACCAGGAGACAACAAAAATGTTTCTAGAGATTATTCAAAAAGATGCCCAAAGATTAGACCGACTCATTCAAGAGATTTTAACCTTGTCACGTGATACTCATCCTTACGAAGTCGAAAAACAAGAAATTCATTTGTTTACATTTATGGTTGATTTAATGCATGGTTACAAAAGAAAAATTGAAGAAAAACAGTTAACTATTGAAATTGTCGGTGATGAAAGTTTGAAGTATCAAACACAACTGGAAATTTTTCAACCAATCATCAAGAATCTATTTGAAAATGCGGTCAATTATACCTTAGAAAATGGCCATATTTTACTTTCTTATACATTTGTACAAAATGAATTAGTAATTACCGTCAAAGACTCAGGAATTGGCATTGAACCACAAAATAAAGCCCGAATTTTTGAACGTTTCTACCGAGTTGATAAAGCACGCGCAAGGCAAACAGGAGGCACTGGACTTGGATTGTCGATTGTTGAAAATAATACTCGACTACTAGGTGGCAAAGTAACACTTGAAAGTCAAATTGGTGTTGGGTCTATTTTTAAAGTTTATTTACCTAAATAGACCTCTCTCATAAATAAAAAACGAGCACTTTACCCATGTAAGTGCTCGTTTTTTTCATATCTATCATTTGGATTTCTTCTTAAAGTAAAATGATCGGGTACATAATCTATACCACCTTTAACAAATGGATTACATCTTAAAATCCTAGCACTCCCCATAATAATGCCTTTAAGTGCACCGTGAAGTGTAATCGCATCAACCATATAAGCTGAACACGTTGGATAATAACGACAACTTCTTGGTAACATAGGCGAAATGAGTTTTTGATAAAATCGCACAGGGGCAATAAAAATTTTCTTCATCATATCAATTACACATTAAACTTCGCTTCAACACGATAAATACGCTGACCTTTATTAGAAAACTTTTCTTCATACTCGGTCATTACATTTTCTTCATAGTTAGAAGTGTGTAAATCTAACCAAACTTGCTTAATGGTCATACCATATTGCGAAAAACTCCCCAATGAATATTCAAAAAGTCCTTGATTATCCGTTTTGAAATGAATTTCACCATTTGGCACCAAAATCTGTTCAAAGGTTGCTAAAAATGATTGATAAGTTAAGCGACGTTTTTCATGACGTGTTTTTGGCCATGGGTCTGAAAAATTCAAATACATTAAATCAACTTCATGATCAGCAAAATAATTCGTTAAGTCACTACCATCCACGCGCAACAGTTGTAAATTGGGTACATTGGCTTCAATCACGCGGTCTAGTGCATAACTTAAGACGCTTAATTGAATATCAATGCCAATGTAATTAATTTTCGGATTTGCTTTGGCCATTTCAGTAATAAAACGCCCCTTACCTGAACCTACTTCAATATGAATTGGCTGATTGTTACCAAAACGCTCATGCCACTTGCCTTTCCATTCATCTGGATTGGTTACCACATATTGAGCATTTTCAGCAATATATTCTTCTGAGCCTTTTCTTTTTCTAACGCGCATTTTCTTCCTCTTCCTTTTTCTTTTTTGGAATATAAACGTAATCAGGGTTGATTTCCTTATCTAAAAAATCAAACGCTGCTTGAATACGTCTTGATACTTCATTCATACCTTCTTCATCCATTTTGACAATGTCACTTACATCAATAGGCTCACCGAAATTAACATATGTTTTCTTTCTCTTAAACAATCCACCTATACTCAATGGACCTTGATAAACAGCTGGAACAATCCGCACACGAGCCATTTTCGCAATTAATGAAACCCCACCTTTTAGATCCGTTGCGTGCCTTGTGCCTGTTGGAAACATGACTAAACTTACATCATCTTGCTTCAAACGTTTCACAGGATATTTAATAACCGATGGACCTGGTTTAGCGCGATTGACTGGAAAAGCGCCAAGTTTTCGAATGAACCACGCAAATAATTTATTTTTAAATAATTCTTCTTTTGCCATGAAGATAAATTTCTTTGGTCTAGCCCCAATCGCAAGATAAACTGGATCAAAAAAAGTGCGATGTGGTGCAACTAAAATAAAGTTTTCATCTTTAGGAATTCTATCTTTGTTAGTAATCTTTGCTTTACCATTTATAAGTAGCAAGAAAAAACCTACTACATCACGAACTACTGGAAACATTTGTTTTCCTCCATTTAAAAAAATTCTTTTCCTATTATCGTATGTTTCCATAGAATTTACAAGAAAAAATTACAAATAACAAAAAACCTTTAAACCCAGCTAATATTTTAGGTCTAAAGGTTATTATCAATTATTTACCTACTCATAATAATCTGACATTTGATTTAATGCTTGGGTAGCAGATTCAAAAGTTAAAATGAGTTGTTCGACCAAAGCTTCTTGGTACGATTTGGTTAGTTCATCCATATCCTTACGAGTTATGTCATCAACAGACTCTTGCAAATCTTTTACCAACTCATCATACTCTTCTTGGGTATAACCTCCAAGCTTATAATAGCGTTTAATGGCTACTAAATAATCATCTGCTGCTTTTTGTAAACGATCGTGTAAGTCTTTATCCACACCAATTTCATTTTGATGCTCTTTTTCTTCTTGCGTTTTTTTGCTCTTAGTTGTTGCCTCCTCTCCAGTTTTTGGCAAATTTTCTCTAGAAGAATTCGCACTATTATTTGAACAACCTGCAACTGCGACAACACCCAAACACAAAATCAATGTTAACAAAATTCCCTTAATCTTTTTCATTTCCCCCACCCCTTAATTTGTTTACCTTCACTGCATGAATACAACTTGATTATATCGTGATTCTTTTTTTATTACAAAAGTTAACCGAAAACCATATTTAAACAGAAATAAAATAACAAATAAGAAAATCACTCTTGATTCTAAGATGACAATCGGTCCACGTAAAGAATAGCTTAGGTATAGGCTTTTTCACGCAAGAAAATTCAATAAGGCAAAAAGGTAATTTGACCTTATTGAATTGCTGATTTTGCCTTATTGAAATTCTATTTTGAATAAGGCAAAATTGGAAAAAGACCTTATGCAATTCAAAAACGTTCATATTTGGATGAATAAATAACATAGAATGAAAAAAATAAGTCTCATTTTGTTAAGGTTTATTTAGCGAATAGTATTATTGGTTTGTTATAACTTTTTCTTTAGTACAGCGTAAGTGATTTTAAATTGTAAAAAGAGAAGTTTGTGAATTATAAACTGCGAATTTTCGGCTGGCAAGGCTTAGCGCTTAGGGTGGTTTACCTTGCTGTAGCCGGACCGGTTCCATAACTTTTCAAGAAGGGCGCTTGAAAAGTTATTACACCTCGCAAGCCTA
>JAITWV010000191.1 GCA_031285105.1 Streptococcaceae bacterium
CTTGGTTTTATTTGATAGAGTTATTTTAACATGATTTTTGGAAATTGGATAAGATTTGGTGCAACTGTAAGTGTTCAAACCTGCACTTTACTAATAGTTCATTTCATAATATTGAAAAATTTTGAAATAATTTAGAATCATTTTGCAAATATTTTGAAAATAAATATATTTTTTGTACTATCAAAATATAAAGGGAAATATCGCTTAATGACCAAATCAAGAAATGCTAAAAACTAAAGGGGTGAAAAAATGAAAATCATTCGACTTTTATCAATAATTTTCTTATCTTTACTTATTTTATCTGGATGTTCGACCAATTCTGCTTATTTAAAAGAACCAGCAACTGCTACTCACTTTCTTGCTGGAAATTATGTCTCCTTATCCATTTACAATAAGGACAAAGAACCAATGCTTGAGCAAACATTTGATAAAATTTTTGAACAAGCAAAAAAACTTGAAACAAATGAACAAGGGATTAGTGAAATAGATATGGTTAATAATGCCGCTGGTATAAAGGCTGTTGAGGTTTCTCACAATATCTATGAGTTAGTAAAAAAGAGCAAGCAGTTTGCACAAAAAACAAATGGTACTTTCAATCCGGCAATTGGTTCTGTTTCTGCTCTTTGGCATATTGGATTTACTGATGCAAGAGTGCCAAGTGATAGTGAAATTGCACAAAATTTACCATTAACAAATTTCAATGACATTACCTTAGATGAAAAAGCCAATACAATCAAGCTTGAAAAAACAGGGATGAAACTTGAACTAGGTGGTGTTTCTAAGTCTGCAATTGCTACTGAGGCATTAAGCTTCTTAAAAGAAAATGATGTCACTAGTGCTGTTTTAGATATGGGTGGGCATTTATACGTTTTAGGTGACAATCCACACAGTAAAGATGGTTCTTGGACAGTCAATATTACCAATCCACAAATGAGTAACGCATCTGATACTTCTACACAAGTCTATTCCATTGCAAAATTAAAAACCACAACCAAAGCAATGGTAACTACAAGTAAATATAGTCGAGTATTAGAACATGAAAGAGAATATCATTCGCATTTACTTGACTCTGCTACAGGCAAACCAACACAAAACGACTTATTAGCAGTAACGGTAGTTGGAAATGATGCTACTCAAGTTGATTTATTAAGCAATGCTCTTTATTCAATGGGACTTGAGGAAGGAAGGAATTTTATTAATAAACAAAAAGGAATAGAGGCAATATTTGTGACCGACTCAAACGAAGTCCATGCCTCACAAGGTTTGAAAGATCAACTGACTATTAATGATGAATCAAACTTTACGCACGTTGAATGAAAGGATTGATAAATATGTTAAATAAAAAATTATTAATAGCCATATCTTCCATTCTCCTTGTGGGTATTGCTATAATTTTAGCGCTAAATTTAAATTCAAGTGATAAAGCAGATAGTAGCTTTGAGCTGACTTTAAAATCTCCACACTCCAAAGGACAAGGAGATGGAAAAAAAGATGGGTTATATGAAGGTGGCGACCCTCATTTAGTTGACCCTAAACGCTTATTACCTGTTACCAATACCTTTCCTGATTTAACAACTGAAGGAGTCGTCAATTATGATATCTGTTTTGAAAATGAAGAATGGTCCGAAAATTTCCGAGACGGAGCTTCAGCGGGGAATTTAGAAGCAATGCGAGACATCGAAGGATTACGCGTTAAATTGGGACATTTACCAAATAACCGTGATGGCGCAATTAACTATCTAGTGATGAAAAGAGATTTGGAGTGGACACATCCTTTTACAGATGGCGACTTGGCAGGTGAAACTGATGGAGGAGAATTTATTGCTGCGATAAGTATTTATCTTTCTGGCAATATCGCTTCAGACTATGATGTTTTTTATCGTACTTACGTTACTGATTTCGGTTGGCTTGGTTGGGCAAAAAACGGGGAATATTCTGGAAGTGAGGCTACTGAGTTTCGTTTGGTCGGTATTGAAATTCTTGTTGTTAAAAAAGGAAGCCAAGAATTTACAAACATTATCGAGCCTTATATTCTATCAGGGAATTGATTATGTAAATAGTAAGGAAAGGAGATACGCATGTTAAAGAAGTTAAAAAAATATCTACCCATTGCGCTTTTCTTGATTTCTATTTCATTTTCTATTCAAGCAAATGCATCAGGTATAGATATGTTTCGTTTATATAATCCAAATAGTGGGGAACACTTTTACACTGCTTCGGTTTCTGAAAGAAATAATCTTGTAAAAGTGGGATGGATTTATGAGGGTATTGGTTGGAATGCACCGGCTAGTGGAAATCCCGTCTACCGATTATACGATCCAAACTCAGGAGATCATCACTATACTGTAAATGTAAATGAGCGAAATGCTTTAGTTCGTGTTGGTTGGAAAAACGAAGGCGTTGGATGGTATTCTGGAGGACAAACACCGCTACATCGCTCCTATAATCCAAATGCCAAAACGGGTTCGCACAACTATACAACCAATCGAGGAGAACACAATGCTTTAATCAAAGCTGGGTGGATAAATGAAGGAATTGCTTGGTATGGGCAAGGAGCAGGAAAAACAACAGGAACACCAAGTGCTCCTACACCTCAAGTTTCAGCAGGATATAAGGCGAATAATATTTATGTTTCTGGCAAAACGATTCCTTATAAAAATGGTGGAGTTTCCCAAGGACAAGCAATTATTGATTCTTATCCTAATGGCATAGCTTCAACTTGGGGTGGAATGTCACCATTTTCTGGTACCGATGGTCTAAACACCCATTTTATCGGACATCATTGGGGAGCATTTGACCCATTTATTCCTCTTGCCATGGGTGCAAAAGTTACGATTACCGATGCAAATGGCAGAGCTTTCGACTATAAAGTAAATTCCATCGTGGTCACCGATACAAAAGGTGTTGATCAAGCAACAGGTCGTTCGATTTTCGGGGAAATAACTTCAACCGGTGGCGGAGAACGTGTTGTGTTTCAGACATGTATTGATACCAGATTGCGACGGATTATATTTTGTGTGCCAATGTAATAAACTCAAAAAAAGCCGCAATCTGCGGTTTTTTTGTTATGGTTTTAATTAATTACTATCACTTTAGTACAGCGTAATTGATTTTAGATTGTAAAAAGAGAAGTTTGTGAATTGTGGACTGCGAATTTTCGGCTGGCTTGGCTCTGCGCTTAGGGTGTCCGCCCTGCTGTAGCCGGACCGGTTCCATAACTTTTCAAGAAGGGCACTTGAAAAGTTATTACAC
>JAITWV010000194.1 GCA_031285105.1 Streptococcaceae bacterium
ACTTTCAGTCTAAATCTCGAATCTGATATAAAAATGAATACCATTAAAAACAACGGAGTAATATATCTTCCTTGAATTCCACCGATTGATCCTAGCTCACCATTTCTACCAGATGTAAAATCATTCATAAAAATTAGATAAAGTCCTAAAAGATTCATCATAAAAATTGCCAAGCTCCCCCACGAAATCAGTGAGTGCTTAACAAATTTTTCCTCAGATAAAGCCACTAAAGCAAGGATTAATGCCCACGCTGCTGACAACCAAATAGGCATTGGTGTGTTGAAATTACCTAATGGAACGGTTAGTGATGAGGTGAAAATTGAAAATGTGCTGTTCGTAAATTGGTAAAAAATATTAATCAACCAGCGATAAATAATATGTCCAGCTCCACCAAATCTTCCAAGAACGATATAAGAAGCAACTGCAACTAGTGCAAAAGTTACTCCTAACAAAACAATTTTTAATACCAATGTCAAATCCTGCCATCTTTTTTCTAATCGACCATTGCTTAAAAAGACCAACAGCAATAATGGAATGACCAAAAGGAGTAGCAAAAAATTCGTTTTGGCTGCAAAAGCGATTACTGCTGAAACGATTATCATCCAAATTAATTTTGATTTTTGTAATTTATTTTCTACAATCATATTAATTGCCAGTGCACTCATCCACGAAACCAAAACAACAGATAACCCATCGTTTGAAAGGCTCGCAAATAAATTGAGCGTAACAGGGTTTAAGACGCTTAAAATAAAGAACAATTTTCCTTTTTGAACATATTTAATGATAAAAAACATACCCAAACTCAAAAGAAACATATTCACTAAACGCGCAACGACAATCATGACCCCCATAGATGGATAAATATGATAACCAACCCAGACGCCGATTGCTGGAATAATTGCACTCCAATATCTAAAGGAGGTTTTTCCAGGCGTTGTTTGTAGGCGAGGTAAATTTTTTTGGTTCATTAATTGTACTTCATTTTTAAAGTATTTCTGAAAAAAAGTCCCGTCTTGTCGGTTCGGTCTTTGAGCGGCAAATTGATCACCAAACCATTGATCCGTTTCGCCATAAGCACTCACATCTACAGTTAAATTAGCGATATTAGCAGAATTGACGAAATGATAGACGCCATCTGGTTCGTTAAAAAATGGCATTCCAATTGCAAGAATTGTTCCTAAAGAAATAGCGAGCATTAGGTATATTTTGTGGATATTTTTGTTTAAATTCTCCTCAGATGCAAATATTCTAAGTAATTTTTCTTTTTTATTTCTTCTTATTTGCATACTAAACCACCTTCACTAAGATAAAACTTATAATAAAAATTACACCAACAATTATTATTAGTGGTATAAATATTGAACGAGTAGAGCTAAATGAAACTGCTTTTGTTGGTGTCACGGGTAAAATGTTATATTCTCTAACACCTGACACATGATCGGGAATCAAAGCATTTAAATGAAAAGATTGATTCATTGCATTATTTACACTTGTTCTAGTAATTGGTGAAACATTCCCACTGAAACCATACGTTCTTGTTACTGCAAAATTCGTTGGTTCTTTCATCGGCTCAAAACCATCAGCTGGTATGACTTGATATAAAAAATAATCTGAGCGATTACCCAAACCATAGATTTGAATAAGCGATTGGTTTATTTTTATGTTTTCTTCACGATCAAAATTAAATCTGCTCGTTGCCAAATCAATATCATCTGGTGTATCCATGCTGATAATATATCTTTTGCCACCTTCTAAAACAAGAAAATTATTTTTATCAATTGTCGCTAAATCTGCTACTTGTTCCCATGTGTTTTGCTTTGAATAGAGCAAAATTTTTCCGTTATCTTGACGACCAAGAACATAAGTTGCTCCTTTAGCCAAGGTGTTGGTTTTAGCGTCTGCCATAACAAAATTGATGCCAGACGTGTTAACTGATGGAGTCAAAATTGTTAAATTTCTTTGATTGTTCATTAAATTAATCGAAATACCAAAGTTAACATCTGGATGAGAAAAGGCATTAATCGGAATATCTAAGGCAACTTTATTATATGGGTCGCTTTGATCGGCTACTTCTCGGTGGATTCTAACTTGAGGAGCTAAATGCGCTTGAATGGTTATATCCACATCATGATCACTTGGAGGAATCTCAATTGTATTGGTATAAATACTTGAAGTGACAAATCCACTGCCTATTCTAGTTGCGACATCATTTAATCTACTTGCACCTGCTTGTGGGTCAAATGCCACTGGTGAAATCAATAATTCTTCTATTAAATCTTGTCTGGTATTTGGTAGAGAAGTTGAGTCAATAACCAGATTTGAGTTTGGTCGTAATGTGATGGTCGTTGGATTTTTGGGGTCCAATAGATTTTTTTGAATGGTTAAATGAAAAGAGATTGTTTGTCCATAATCAACCGTATATCTATCTTGATCTGTTTGGTATTTTTCTAAATTTAAAATACTTACACTAAGGCCATGTGCAATGTTTGTATCCACTGCTAATTGACCTGTTGATTCGTCTATATTGGTTAATTCTAGCAAGGTTCTATCTGGTAAAAAAATTCCTACTAATCCAGGCTCAATTTCAGCTTGTGCATTTCCTTTGTCATCTGCTTGTCGAGTCGCCTGAGAACTTGGTGAATGGAACCAGACCATATTTTTAGGAATTTGGATATTCCCTTCTGCATGAACAGATGTCCCAAAAGCGACGTTATTTGATTCGTTGATGACTTGTAGCAACGTAAAGTCCGTACGAATAAGTTCTCTAACCACACTCAACGCATCTTCAGCAGAATTTTTTACACCAACTCCAAGAGTAATTCCTGAAACTTGTATTTTTCCTTCAAAACTTGAATCATTCCATTGAACCGAATTTACGACTTCTGCAGGATACGTTCCTTCTTGAATGTACTTAAAAGCCGTTTGAAAACTTGCCGCAATTGCTTGTTGACCTGCCGCAACTTCTCCTGAGTTGGTAAATGTTGCATTCAATTTTATTGTGCTTTGTGTTGATTGGTCATTTGCAAAAACAGGTAAAGCAAAATTTGCAAACAGTATCGCCAAAACCAGGCCAATAAGCGATTTATTTTTTAATGTGTTTAATTTAACCACGGTTTTCCTCTTTCGTCATTGCTTTTTATGGACAAGCATGTTTTTTACTTCTATATAGATATTTGATTTGAAAAGAATATTTAAAATTAAATAAAA
>JAITWV010000243.1 GCA_031285105.1 Streptococcaceae bacterium
TTACTATTGTATCAGAGAATTGTGTGCTTTTTTCTTTTGTCGTTATTTTTTTGCATGAAAAAAGGCTCTATCATTTTTAGCAGGAATTCTCATCCACACTAAAAATTATAGAGCCAAAATTTAAAGCTCATTCATGTTTTATTAATTAACATGGATGAGCTTTTTTTGCTTGTTTTTTAACATAACAAAGTCAACAAAGATTACAATGTTCGGTTTTTACAAATATAACGAATATTATTAATGAATAATGATAAAATATTAAAAAATAATGTTGCGTTTACTCATTTATATCGGTAATATATTGAAACGATACTATACATAATGTAAAACTATTCACAAAACATTGGAGGTGACTAGATGAAAGGGATGATTTTTAAAAGATTAGGCCAACTTATTTTGCTATTAATTGGCGTATCTTTCATTGTCTTTATGAGTATGCATTTGGCACCAGGTGATGCAGCGAGTATGGTGGCTGGACCAACTGCAACAGCTTCAGATATTGAACAAATTAGAATAAATCTTGGTTTAGATCGACCTATTTTCATTCAGTATTTTGATTATTTACGAGGAATTGCAACGGGTTATTTTGGTACGAGTTTTCAATACAATCGTCCGGTAGCTGATATTTTACTAGAAGCTTTTCCCAATACTATTCAACTAGCGATTGCTTCGATTATTGTGGCAATTATTCTAGGAGTTTCAGCAGGGATAATTAGTGCAGTCAAACACAACACTTGGATTGATAGGCTTTCTAGTTTGGTTAGCTTGATTGGTATTTCTTTGCCGAATTTTTGGCTTGGTGCGGTGTTAATTTTAATTTTTGCGGTTAATTTAGGTTGGTTTCCAGTAGGTGGTTTTACGCATCCGATTTGGACGATGCAAGGTTTAAGACAGATTACTTTACCAGCGATTACACTAGGAGCAGCAAGTGCGGCCATGATTTCGAGAATGAGTCGGGCGTCGATGCTTGAAGTGATTCGTGCTGATTACATTCGAACTGCTCGTGCAAAAGGTTTGAAGGAAAAGTCGATTATTTTGGTTCATAGTTTAAGAAATGCGATGATTCCAGTTATTACGGTCATCGGGGTGAACTTTGGCTTGCTTTTAGGTGGTTCAATTATTACCGAAAATGTGTTTGCCATTCGTGGACTTGGTAGCGTGATTGTGGAAGCGATTGCCAGACGTGATTTTCCAGTGGTGCAAGGAGCTGTGTTAATCGTTGCCAGTGTGTTTGTAGTTATTAATTTATTAATAGATATTATTTATACTCTCGTTGACCCTAGAATTAGTTATGAATAAGGAGGAGGCTTATGGAAATTGTTACATCTTCCCCAAAAAGTAAACAAATTAGACAAAAATATGATTTCACTTTATTCAAAAGATTTGCCAAAAATAAAGTAGCCATTCTTGGCTTAATCATTATTTTCACCCAGATATTTTTTGCTATTTTTGCGCCACTTCTGACGACTCATAATCCGCAATTGGGTATTTTAGCCCATGCAAACTTACCAATTGGCTCACCTGGTTATCTTTTGGGAACAGATGCTTTAGGTCGTGATTTATTCACCCGTGTGCTATTTGGTGCAAGGATTTCTTTAGTAGTTGGTAGTAGTGCAGTAACTTTAGGACTGTTCGGTGGTATTTTATTGGGAGTGTTAGCAGGGTATTATAAAAAATTTGATGCCCCAATTATGCGCTTTGTCGATTTATTATTTTCATTTCCTGGTGTGTTATTAGCAATGTTAATTGTGGCAGTTTTAGGAACGAGTTTGATGAATGTCATTATTGCCATTAGCGTATGGTCTGTGCCAGCTTGTGCCAGAATTGTACGAGGTTCGGTTTTAGAAATTAAAAATCGTGAATATATTTTAGCTATGAAATCAATTGGTGCAAATGATGCTCGAATTATTTTTAAGCATATTTTACCAAACTGCATGAGTTCTATTATTGTCTTTGCAACGATGCGAATGGCAACAGCAATTTTATCAGCCGCCTCATTATCATTTTTAGGTTTAGGTGCACAACCACCAACTCCTGAATGGGGTGCAATGGTTGCTTCAGGGCGTGAGTTAATGTGGACTAGCCCGCACGTTATGGTCATTCCAGGCATTGCAATTATGTTGGTCGTTTTTGCCTTTAATGTGGTCGGTGATGCCCTGCGTGATGCCTTAGATCCGAATATGAATTTAGACTAGGTAGGTCAAAGGTAAGAGTGGTGAAACGAGCGTTTAGTCTTGAGTAAATTTCTCAAAGCTGACGGTTCTTCGCTTGCGAAGGTTCTCAGCTTTGAAAATTTCGCTCAAGGCTGCTCCTGCGATTACTCGTCGCAAGAAAAGAATGCTCGATTGAACCCGGATTACGAAAATTAAGGAGGAAATAAAATGAAATTAAGAAAATACATACTTGCAGGACTAGCTACTCTTGCATTCATTACTTTAGCTGGCTGTGGAAGTAATGCAGCAGCGGATGAAGAAACACCAGATACATTTATTTTTGCACAAACAGCAGGTCCGGTTGGTTTATCCCCAACATTTACAAATGATTCATCTTCTTCACAAGTGTTTACGTTTATTTATGATACACTTTTTGACCAAACAAATGGTGAATTTATTCCACGCTTAGCCACAGGTTTTGAAAATCCAGATGAGAATACTTGGGTAATCAACTTACGTGAAGGTGTTGAATTTCATGATGGGACACCTTTTAATTCTGAGGCAGTAAAATATACCTTTGAGCTGCTAACCAATCCAGAAACAGCTGCTCCTCGTGCAAGTTTACTGCAACCAATCACCAGCATTGAAACACCTGATGATTACACAGTTATCTTGAAAACCAAACAACCATTTGGCTCAATGTTAGCAGCACTTTCACATCCCAATGCAGCAATCATCAGCCCAGTTGCTAGTGAAAACCAAAACTTAATGGAAGAGCCTGTTGGAACGGGCCCATTTGTTTTTTATTCACGTGCAGATGGACGCATTGTTTTGCATAGAAATGACAATTATTGGGATGGACCAGTCGCAATTGAACGTGCTGAATTTAAAGTCGTTCCAGCCATGGATACAGCGATTTCTATGTTACAAACCGGTCAAGTGAACTTCTTATTTGGCGTAACGAGTGATTCTATTCCACGTATTCAAGGCATTGAAAATGTGACGTTTGAAACAAGAGAAGGTTCAGGTGTTAACTATGTCGTGTTCAACACCAATCGTGGACTAGCACAAGACTTACTTTTCCGTGAAACTTTTGCTAAAGCGATTGATACTGTTAGCTTAGTGAATGCTTTAGAAGGTGCAGCACATGGTTCAAATGGTTTTATTGGCCCACATGTCTTTGGTTATAATGAAGCAATTGAAAATTTCGGCATTAACTTTGACCTTGAAGCTGCCCGTAAAGCAGTTGTGGCTAACGGTTTTGATCAAGAAGAAATTTCCATTTTAACAACCAACACACCAATTTACCAAAGAAAAGCAGAAATCATTCAAGCCCAATTAACCAATGCAGGCTTTAATGTTCGTATTGATACCCTTGAATGGGCGACTTACCTAGATGTAGCCCGTAATGGTGAATTTGATATTGCCTTAGCTGCTTGGGGGAATTTAACACAAGATGGCTCAGAGTTGCTTTTCCCACGTTTGCATTCGGAAAATATTGGCTCTAGTAACCAAGGACATTATCACTCACCTGAATTAGATGCTTTAATTGATGCCTCACGCCAAACAATTGACCAAGAAAAACGTCTAGCTATTTTACAAGAAGCAAATGAATATGTGTTAACACAATTGCCAGTGATTCCATTATTCCACGGAACAGTAAATATGGCGATGGGTTCTGGTTTAAGAAATGTGACCTTGAATCCTAACACACTTTGGAATATTCATAGTGCATCATTTGAGTAATTAAGGAGTACAGATGAAAGAACAAGCAAAAGTCTATTGGGAAAATTTCTGGAAAGAAAAAACACCGCCAGAAAATGTCGTATTTGAACAATTCGGTTGGGAAGATACACCATTAGCAGATGAGTTGGCTCAATTAATCGTTGAGGGCAAAAAAACAGCAACTTGTGGAGCCTATCTTTCCTATCAAATGGAAGATGAAGAAATGCCAAAAGAAGGCTTATATACCGTCGTCTTAAAAAGCCAAAATGAACCAGTAGCGATTATTCGTACAACTGAAGTATTTATTACACCAATGAATGAAGTCCCTAAAGAATTTGCTAAAGAAGAAGGGGAAGGGGATTTAAGTTTCGAGTATTGGTGGGAGGGGCATGAAAGATTTTTTACTACTGTTTATGAAAGTTTGGGACGTGAATTTACACCAGATATCCCAGTTGTTTGTGAGAGATTTGAATTAATTGATGTTAGAAGTAGAATTTAATATATGCTTTACTCCATTTTTAAAATAATATTCCAATAATAAAATAACATTCTCTTGCACAAATTTTTGACGTTACAAAGCCTAATAAATCAACAAAGTTCACTGATTATAAAAATAGACTAGATTTACAAAAATTCAGATTAGATTTTAGCAAAAATAGACTAAATTTATGAAAATCTAGTCTATTTTAAAATCAAACCAGAATGAACGAAGATAAAATAACATGGACAGCCGAAAATATCTAGGACTATTTAGTGAATAGTGTTGGTTTGTTATAGCTTTTTCTTTAGTACAGCGTAAGTGATTTGAAGTTTGTGAAATAAGTAGAACGTTAAGGCTTTCTTCATTTACGAGTTTTCGTATATGGGCTGCGGTCTGGTGTTCAGGTGGTGGTGGCTGCTGTGGTGGGACGGAAGCAGCTTTTTGGAAAAGGAAGTGCGCCTTTTTCAAAAAATCTCATTCCTAAATCGGCTAGGGGTTTTCTAAGCAGTAAACTGCTAAGAAAAGCCCACGCTACGCCGATTTCCCTGATACCACTGCTGCCACCACCACCTGAACACAGCCCTCCGCCCATATACGAAAACTCTCGGCGCATTATATTAATTAAAAAGGTTATAGGTTTTTAAAAACAAAAACTAAAAACAAGTTAA
>JAITWV010000247.1 GCA_031285105.1 Streptococcaceae bacterium
TTACTATTGTATCAGAGAATTGTGTGCTTTTTTCTTTTGTCGTTATTTTTTTGCATGAAAAAAGGCTCTATCATTTTTAGCAGGAATTCTCATCCACACTAAAAATTATAGAGCCAAAAAAAGTTGGGTAATCTTTTGAAGATTTTCCAACTTTTTTTGTATTAATTTGCTGCTTTAGAACTTTCTAATTCATTTTTACTTGCAACAAATTCTTCATTTTCTTTTTCATCAATTGTTGCGCCAAAATCATATGCACGTCTAAGTTTGTAGTATTTTTTATGCATATAAAAGTAAACTGGAATCCCAATAGCTGTTGCAATCACTCCTGTCAATGCAAGCATCAATTGTGTCATTAACGTCATTACCAAAATAAAGATGCCACCAGCAATCGCAATTATTGGCACTAATGGATAAAATGGCACTTTATAAGGACGATGTGTATCAGGCTCGCGTTTTCTTAAAATAAAGACAGCTACAAAAATTAAGGTATAAAAAATCCAAATAACAAAAACAACCATATCTGTTAATAAATTAAAGGCATCTGCTGAAAATGAAGAAAAAATCATCATTAGACTAGCTAGGGTTAGTTGTAATAATGCTGCATTAACTGGCAATTTTGTTTTTGGTGAAATTTTTGACCATAATTTATGAAATGGTAATAATTTGTCTTTTGCTAAGGTATAAGGCAAACGCATACCGGTCATGACAAAGCCATTTAATGTGCCATAAACAGAAACTAAAATACCGATTGTCACCAAACGACCACCCATATTGCCAAAAATCATCGAAGCAACTTCTGAAGAAACATTGGCATTTCCAGCGATTTGGTTAATTGGTAAATTCATTAAAAAGGCCGCATTAATTAACAAATACACACCCATCACACCTAAAAGTCCAAATGTAATCGCCTTTGGTAAGTCTTTACCAGGTTTTTTCATTTCGCCTGCTAAATTTCCAACATGAATCCAACCATCATAGGCAAATAATGTACCTAATAAACCAGCACCAATTGCACTAAAAAATGGATGATTCGCCGCTACTGCTTGTGGTAAAAGTGAAAATTCTACCTCGCCATTTCTCAATAACCCAAAAATGATAATCAAAAATAATGGAATCAACTTGGCAATTAAAGTTACTGACTGGAAAACTCCGCCTGCTTTAGAGCTGATGAAGTTGATAAATGTAATCGAAATAGCTGCAATTAAAGCAACTGGAACAATTGCACCAGTCGATAAATCGAATAAATTAACAAATTGTGTACCAAAAATTATCGCAAGAGCCGCCATTGAAGCTGGAAAATAGACCACAACTTGTGCCCAACCTAATAAAAATCCTGCTAAATTCCCATAAGTTTTTTCGATGTATTTGACCATACCGCCTGTTTCAGGAACCATCGCAGCCAATTCAGCTGCAGTTAAACCCGCACATAAAGAAATAAATCCTCCAAGAAACCAGCTTAATAAATGCAAATGAATTGCACCAGTCGCTTGAGCAATCGCACTTGCTTTAAAGAAGACACCTGAGCCGATAACTGTTCCCATTACCGTCGTTAAGGCAGGAAAAAAGCCAATTGATTTGCTTAATTGATGTTTTTGTTCGTTCATTTGATACTTCCTTTCATATGTAAATTAATAATAGGGACATTTTATCATCTTTTTGTCAAGCATTCATTAAGTTACTCTGAGATATGGTTTGTTATTTATAAAAACATTTCCATTAATACCCTTTCATCGTTAAATTATTCAAAGAAAGATAAATACTCTTAAAATAAGTGGTACAATATCTTTTGTTCATAAGGTTACAGTATTCCTAAGGATTAGAGAGTCTTTGTCGATGAGGATATTTTTTAAGATTGGGGAATCTACATAATTAAATATCAAAATAGCTATAAAAAACAGGCGTGGGAAAGTGTTCCACGCCTGTTTTTATTTATTCAACTCAATCCAATTAGTAAATGGAAAACCTTTTTCATTGGAAAGTAATTGTTCTAATGTATAAGTTTGCAATTTTTTTCGGTAGTCAATTTCAGCTTGATTCAATAAAACCAACACTTCTTCCATTTTTTCAGCAACTAATTCTTCTTGCAAACCTGAAAATGTTTTTTGAATGGTATTGGTATAACTCAAGAAACTTTCTTCACCTTCAATCGCATTGAAAATATCTAGTAAGGAAATTTCGCTTGGTTGTTTGTTTAGTGTATAACCTGAATACCGATTGCGACTAGAATTTAACAACTGCGCTTTAACTAATTTACTTGCTAATTTTCGTAAATAGCTTTCTTTTATTTTCATTTGTGAACTGATTACACCGATATTTAATCCTTCTTGCTTTTCTTGTGTGGCAATTAAGACAATCATAACGATCGATTGTTGAAATCCGACGGTTAATTTCATTTTTACAACTCCTTATCCTTGTGAACTGTCTTGAGTCGAAGCTGGTGTCGTTTCGGTTGTTTGTGTTGGTGGTGGGGTTGTCTCTTTGGTTGCTTCTTCCATTTGTTTTTGAACTTTAGCAACGATTTCTTTAGTTAAGATTTCATGTGCGGCTGTTTTTACGTAATATGGAGCCCCTTTTTCATTTGGATGAACTTGATCACTATAAAACCAAGATGTTTGATTATTACTTGCATCAAACCAATTGATAATATGCAAGTTTGGATAATCTTTTGCGGCATTTTGTAAATCACTATTGACTGTATTTTGCCATCTTCTTGTTGGCACGTGAGCATTTACCCAAAAAATTTGACGGTCAGATCCAAGAATACTCATAAATTGATCTAGCTGACTTCTTGTCCAAGAACCATTTGTTCCTAAACCAACCAGCACTGTATCTGCTACTTTGCCTTCATTCACCAACGTCTGTAATTCTTCCATACTTGAATACAATTGACGACCGACATCAGCTGAAATATACATTTTGGGAAACAACTCTTGTAATTCTGGTGCGACTGCTAACATAACCGAATCACCAAAACCAGTAATCGTTAAATTCGCCGCAGCCTTCACTTGATCTTTTGACAAATCATAACGAACATCTAATTCAGCGCTTGGATCGATTTCAACAACTGTTGGTGTGTCCGTTGCCAATTCTTTAGACATTTGTGTTTGATGTTGTTGGGCTTTATTAGCATTTTCTTGGATGGTTTCTTTAATTTGTGTTCGATCACCAGTTGCTCCTTGTGCTGGTAAAGCTAAACCGATTATTGAAATAACCAACAATAGCAATGTCGCATAAACAGGAGCTTTTTTCAATGAAACATAAGGCAATTTTACGAACTCTTGGAAAAATTCTTTCGTTTTGGAATAATCAAATTTGCTCATTGGCTCTTCAATAAATCTAAATGACAATTCACTTA
>JAITWV010000313.1 GCA_031285105.1 Streptococcaceae bacterium
GATTTGTACTTCAAGAGGAGATTTTCGATACATCTTAATAACAAACCTTACAAGGCGTCAATCCCCTATTTACAGCCATATCCAATGTTCCCTCATAAAGGGTATTCGCATTATTCAACCCCGTGCAGGAATTACGGGAATGATACCTTTTGAGTTTGTTTGTTGAAATGTGTTAAAACCCGAAATCTTTTATATATTTTTTGCACATAATCCCATTTTCTTGCAAATATCTAATCATGGGTAGATGTTCTTTTTGGCTTTGACTTTAATCACTCCTTAAATGAAACAATTTCCGAAACGGCTTTTTCAAATTCAATCTTATTCGTTTCCACAGTGAGATATAACTTGTGACGAAATTCTTCATTCTCATCAAAGAAAGCTTTGGTAACAATTAAATCATGCCCAGCTTCTAAATATTCTCTAATTTGAGGAGCATAAAATGCTGGAACATAGCCAATTTTCTTACCTGAACTGAAAACTGAGATGGCATTTTCATCATACTCATTATCTTTGTCTGGTCTCAATTCTAAATCTTCTAACTGCACTCCTTGATTATAATAGCGCATCCCTCGAACATAAAATTCAATAGAATACTGATTTTCTCCGATTTTTTGAATGGGTCGCACGAACTCGTAATTATCAGCAGCTAGTCTACCAGAAGACATTTGTAATAAGTCCATTGGATTTGATTCAAATGTTAAACCAAATTCTTGATATTTCTCAATAATATCTCGTCTTTTCATATTAGGTAGTCTACGAGAAAAGCTAGCAAATAAGCGTTCTTGTTCGTAAATTTTGTCTTCATCTGGAAAACCTGGATGTAAGTGATAACCTGCTTTTTTTGCAGCACTTAGCCCAAGTCTTTCCTTTTTTGTTGTATATTCAAAGCGATAATACTTATTATCAAATGTTAGCGTGCCAACGTGATACCATTGCCGACTTTTTAAATTTTGCCATAAAAGTGCTAATTCTTTCATTTGGTTGCCTCCTTAAACAAATTTAAATATCTCATTTTTTCTAAATTCTATTAACTTTATGATGAATAACTTTCTTTCATCTGAAATTTCACTAAATACTTCATCAGTCAAAATCACTTTTAACTCTTCAAGTGAATAATCAAACTTCTTTATCACTTGCAAAAATACCGATTGATTGTGCAGTAATAAATGACGAATAAGCAATTGATAACTTGGTTTATTCTTTTGGTCAATTGTGAAAATGGTTCTTCCTCTTCGATTGTAGGAAAGAAACATATTTTGATCTTTAAGCATTTTAGAAACTCTTTCTTCACTTTCTAGTGCCCCTAAAGAAGAGCCATTATCATATAAAGGTGCGAATATTCTATTAGTATCGCTAAATTCAAATATCCCCCAGTTTTGAACATGTCTATCTTGATTGGCAATTAAAGTATCAAATATACACATTTCATAAAAAGATTTCAATAAACCAAATTCTTCGACAATTCCTAGCGCATTCTCAATTGTGTAATCAACTAAGCTATATTCATCAAAATTCGGCAAATATTCTTGAAAATAATCGACTGACTCATGAAACTCATAATCATCTGGCGAACGAAAATCTCTTGATATAGTTACCTCTTTATTTTCATATAAAGCCAAATAAGTTTTGGGAATTTGGAGATTGAAAAGTTTTGTACCAATATAATATGCCATTACCTCTGAGTGTGCTTCCATTGTCTTTTCATGCGGTCTCTTGAGTAAATATTTCTTGTCTTCAGGAGAAATAACCCAAACTTTTTCCCTATTTCCTGGTGCATCTACAATTTCTTTTTTCCAGTTCGTTACATCAATTAACATCTCATATCCCCTAATATGGTTATTGGTATTTGTTGTTTACTATCATTACTAGAAATAACTACATCAATATCAGCAGTCATATAATTGCCTGCAGTATAGTATTCAACACTTAAACCACCCACAATAACCATTGAATGATCAACTTTTCCAAAACGCTCTTTTGATAAGAATTTATAACAAGAATTAATAATCCCTGCAGCTTCGATATTTTTTTGATGCATAGGCAAAAATTTTAGACTCAATAACTGCTTCTTATATTTTTCCATAGTCATATCCTTCTTTAGCCCAACGCTCTAAAGTCCTTTTTTCATCTGGATTTCGTGGGCGTTTTCTGATTGGAGTTGATTCATTATCAAAAGAAAAATATTCCATTAAAAGCGCTGTATTTCTTTCAATTATTTTTTTATTTACTGCCCTTTGAACTCTTTTTTTCTCTAATACTTTCGACACATTTTCCATTTTTCCCACCTCCATTTTTGTATAGTATAGCATAAAAACCGCTACTTCACGCAAAGCAACGGTTGTCTCGTTCAAACTTCTATCTAAAATCTCTTATGCTCTATCTAACCAGAAACACTCATCCTGGCATTAATCATTCATTCTTCAATCCCACTAATTCGCGTTGTTTCCGATTTGCTTCATCTGCAAAAAACTTAAAAACAGTTTTAACCTCTTTAGCTGTTGCTTCGTTTGAAAGTCTTCCTAAACTTGCACCATATTTATTGACAATTTCTTGTACTTTTTCCTTTTCAGTCATTAATCTTTTCCTCCAATTCTTCACGAGAATATCTTTGAGAAATGATGAGTTCAACATTTTGGATAAGTTATTTTAGATACCAAAAAAGCATGCTCTTTAATAATAGAATATATTATCTTTTGAATAAATCTGTTAAAATTTCAATTATTTCCTCTGGCGTCAAAACAATTGCATCATTTTTAGGAATTAACTCCATATTTTCTTTCAATTGTTTTAAAAATAGTTGCATATCGTTATAAATACCATCTGAAATACTTACCTTATCATCTCTACTCAAAGTCCCTGTCAATCGTGCAATATCATTTAAATGTTTTTTGATATTTTTCGAATCTACTTTTTGTCCTTCTTTTTTCCTTAATAAAAGATCCAACCACGCTTTTGCTTTAAAAATAATCAGCCCTTTATTACTCAAGATTGAATATCCATTATTTATTTGGCGTTCTTTTATTAATAAATCATAATATTCCTTATCAAGTAGCAACGCAGAAAGACTCATCCCTTCAACAAATTGGAGTGGAGCAGTTCTTCCAATTTTTTCAAGTTGTTTAAGTGGTTGAATGCTAAATAATTCTAAGATTTTTGGATAATCTTTATTATTTGTTGTAAACCGATAAAGCTTTCCTTTTTCCCCTAGTGCTTCTGGTATATATCCACCTTCTTTTAAAAATTTTATCATTTTTTCATAAAATTTTTGATTACGCCCTTCTTCAGTTATGACCAAATCATAATCTTTTGTCGCTCTCCCATCAAATTTAAAACTATCTAAAACAATCGAGGTTGCGGTTCCACCGATAATGACATAACTATTTTCAAATCCTTGAAATTCATTTTTAAACAATTCATTATAATTAACTCCCATTGCTTCCCCCTAAGTCACTATCTTTGAACTTATTTATTATCATTTTCTCTAACTTTTCAATCTCACTTTCTATTCTTGGGTCATCATCTTCTTCAAAACTCATTATAAGTGAAATCGGATCAACCAAATTTAATGATAAAAAGTCATCATTCCCAGCATTTCCACTACTAATCGGTTGATATTTCCAAATTTGTAATTCATTCTTATATAATATTGGTTTTGCCATCGATTGAAAATACGGTAGTTTTGAAATCTTTCCATAAAACTTTTTTCCAGTAGCTAAAATATATTTGTTTTCATCAATTAAAGTTAGTTCAGATAATGCTTTTGTACCAGCTTTTTTCACTTTATGATTAAAATCAGAGTTTAGAAATTCTAAAGTACTATCTGAAATATATATTTTCCTGTCTAATGGATTAAACAAGAACTGCTTACCATCTGAGTAAATTTCTACTTTCTTTTTTGCAAATATATAACTTCCATGTGTAGATTCTAGCCAGCCCTTTTCAACAAAACTTCTCAATGATCTATAAATTGTCGGTTCGGAAATACCAATATTCTCTTTTATTTTTTCAATTTCAATTTCATTCCCGCTAAACAATAACAAATGAATAAAAACTAATTGCTGTGAGGGTGTAAAGTTGGATGTAATTTCTGCCTGGCTTATAGATTTTAACAACATTCCCATGTCAGGTATGAACATTTCCACTTCATCGGTTAAAAATGGAATTCTTGCTTTTAATAATAGCTTCTTATTAGAATTTGAAAGCTTAGAAAAATAAAGAATAAATGGTAATTTGGCTTTATCCGCAATAAATCTAGCTTGGTTTACAAATGTTTCTATACTGCCAGGTCTTTTTTCTTTAATTAGTAGGTATACACTACCAGATAAATTCAATTCAAAACTTCTGTATCGTACATCATAAGAAATGGGAAGTGATAACTCGAAATCTAAAACCTCAGCTTCCACTCCAATATCGGCAAAAATTCCTACAATTTTTTCTTTATTCAAAACATCACCACCTAAATTATCATTTTACATGTATTTTATCATAGATAATGATAAAATACATGTAAAATGATAATTTGAAAGACTCAATGCTAATAATCGAGCAATAAAAAAACATAGAAAAATCCTTTTATATAAAGGCTTTTTCTATGTCCTTCATCAAATCATCCACATCTGCATAAGTTTGATAAACATCACCTGGTTGCATGAAACTGATATAAATGAAACACCAAGCAGCTATTCCAAAGTTTTTCTGTTTTTTAATTTCTTCTTTTTCCAAGTAAACAACCCAAGACCAATTACCAAAGGAATCCCTATGGCGTTTTCTAGTGCAACAATAAAGTCCATAAGTTTTACTGGTTTGTTATTACCAATGTTGTAGATTTTGTATGGTGGTGTTGCTTCTTCTTTCGGTGGAGAGTCAATCATATTTACAATCCCTGTTGACAATATCATCAATGTAGGTGAAGTCTCGGTATAAATCAATATTATTGAAGGTTTTGATTCTTTTACACGCCTTATAACTATTTCACTCAAAGTGATATCACGCAGACAAAAATGAATGAACATCTTCTTTATTCTCAAAATTCAAAGAAAAAACGTCATATTTACGTAAGGATGCCAATAAATCAATTGTATTCTGGTTCGTTCTATCAATATTTTTGAGCAATAGTCCAAACTCTTCTTTTCCACTAGAATGTTGCAATCTAAATTCTGCGGTATCGGCAACCGTTGCAATCATACTTTCAACCACCGTTCTTGTTAGATTTTCTTGAATTCTCAATATTTTACGTGAATTTTTCCCGATAAACACATAATCAAAAGAATAAGATAATTGAGAACGACCTGTGATTGAAAAATCTCGCATAAAGCGAAAGTCATTTTCATTTGATTCAAAATAAGCAGCAACATCTTCACGAAAGACACTTTGTACAATTTCTTTTTTTAACGAGTTTAGCTCATACACTTTCAAAATTGCTTGAGTCATTTCATGAATCGTTTGACCAATCTCAATTGTGTCTACGACTTTAAAAATCTCATTCTTATCATTCATTCTAACCCGATCAATTAAAAGAATAGCACTCAACAACTTATAACGGACTTGATCTTGTTTACGAATTCTAAAACCATTCATTTCAAGATTCCACAAAGTATATCCTTCATCTGAAAATCGAATTTGATTCCCCACCCTTTCTGCGACAAATGAGATATTATCACCATAAGGATCTAAAAACGGTGTCTGAATGTCAATCTTTGATGAGTCTGCTAGTTGTATATATTTTTGATTTTCTTGAACCCAACTCAAATAGTCATTTGATACTTGCGAAATATCCACAAAATCACCTCCTATAAATTCTCTAATCCTAAATCACCTTGTTGGGCAAATTCGACATGAAATTCTCCACTCGTTTGCGTATACTCAACCAATGAATAAAACATTTCAAGAAAATTATCTGTATTTTTCAAGTCATCCAAAGGAAGTGGGTATGCTTTATAATGCGTTTTATTGTCAGCTTTATCTTTGTATTCTTGCTCCGAAAAAATATTGATTCGATTCCCTTGAATTCTTTCATTATTTGCATTTTTATGAAATCCATTGTTTAAATTGACACGAAATAACGTATGATTTGTTTCCTTATCACGAAAATTGAACGATTTCTTTGACTCAGAGAAAAAATAATCCATGACAAATCTACGCTCAAAAATTCTATGATCAGTTTTAGTAACAGACTCATAGTAACCAGATTTCTTATCATAAATCGTATCAACATGCGGAGATTTTAACAAAATTTTGACAGCTTTGATAAATTGTTGTGCTTGTATATCTGTTAGACGTAATTCCAAATAAAACACTCACTTTCATTTTTATTCTATTAAACCATAATACATAGAGTAATTCCACGATTAATAGGAATATATCTGAGCGCTTTTTGTTAATTGTTTTTTTATCCATTACAAGTATTCGAAGAAAGTTTAAATCGAACTAAAAACTCTAATACAAATCGTAAAACAATCTCTTATTCTACGATTTGTAATTGAATTTCTATTGTTAAGTTATGACAGACAAAACTTCCTGCGTTTTCTCACACACTTGGATACCATAATACTCCATATACCAATCCACAAACTTCTGCAATCCTTCTTCAATAGATGTGCTAGGTTTAAAATCAAAATCCTTCATCAAATCATCCACATCTGCATAAGTTTGATAAACATCACCTGGTTGCATCGGTAGGTATTCTTTTTTGGCTTTGATCCCTATCGCGTTTTCTAGTGCGACAATGAAGTCCATGAGTTTGACTGGTTTATTATTACCGATGTTGTAAATTTTGTATGGCGGTGTTGCTTCTTCTTTTTTAGGTGGAGAGTCAATCATATTTACAATCCCTGTGACAATATCATCAATGTAGGTGAAATCTCGGTATAAATCGCCATTATTGAATATTTTGATTGGTTCGCCTTTGATGATTTTTTCGGTGAACGAGTAATACGCCATGTCAGGACGACCATAAGGACCATAGACGGTGAAGAATCTTAGTCCGGTTGTTGGTATGTTGTATAAGTGGCTATACGTGTGTGCCATTAATTCGTTGCTTTTTTTGGTTGCTGCGTATAGACTGATTGGGTTGTCTACGTTATCTGTTGTTGAAAATGGTGTTTTTTGTTGATTGCCATAGACTGAACTTGATGATGCGTATAGTAAGTGTTTTACTGGGTATTTTCGGCAGGCTTCGAGTATGTTGTGGAAGCCTTGGATGTTGCTATCTATGTAGGCTCGTGGGTTTTCTATTGAGTAGCGAACTCCTGCTTGGGCTGCTAGGTTTATTACTATGTCGGGTTTGTGGAAGTCGAATATTCTATATAATTTCGCTTGTTCTGATATATCTAGTCTTATGAACGTGAAATTCTCATATTTTTCTAAATTTGATAGTCTTTTAAATTTTAGAAAAACATCATAGTAATCGTTTATGTTATCGATGCCAATTATTTGATATCCTTGATTTAGTAAATTTGTTGATAAATGATAACCAACAAAACCTAATACTCCTGTTACTATAAGCACATCTTCAGTATTTTTTTTCAATATCTCTTTCTCCTACATATAATTTACAATTCATACTACCTAATTTTTTCATTAACTAATATAGTGTGTAATTTCTTTCTCTGATTTTCTCCAAGATTTACAATAAGGTGTTTCCTCTAGTAAATTTCCAATTGCTACAAATAAAATCATCTCCTCATAGACAGGAATATTCAATAATTCACGAATTTTTTTTTCCTTCTCAATAGTAAACATTGCATGAAGTGGACATGCACCCAAACCAACGTATTCTAAATTATTCAAGAAACTCATTGCGAACAATCCGCCATCAATATAACCCTGATTTTTCTCTCTAGGTGAAGCAAAGCAATGTGAATCTATCGTAATTAGAGCTAATAGTGGAGGTGGAGAATAACCTTTAAAGCCACCTTGTATGTCTATTGTTTTATTGATAATTGTTGCATTTGTAATTATTTTTATCCTTGCCGATTGACGATTACATGCACTTGGTGTATTTTTTGAAAGTGAGATAACTTGTTCTATAAGAGATAAATCAACTTTAGAATTTTCAAATTCTCTTATACTTACACGATTTTCGACTAAAGTTTTATAATCTTTGCGCTTATTATTAACTTTTTCTGTCTTAAAAACAATAGATGAACCAGCTATTCCCTCTATAGAAGTGTCTATCTCATGCATATATTTTGAGAAAATCTGGTTGAAAAATTTTGGAGTTCCTCCCATTTCTTCATGCTTTTTTTTATATTCATTCAAGCAAGATAATGCCAATTGATATTCACTTTGTAGTTTGCTAAAATCATTTTCATTATATAAGTCTAAAGTTTTTCTTATCTCATTTAACTTTAATTCCCCAAATCCATAGCGAAAATCAATGTGACTCAATCCTTTCTCAATAATGTGACTTTGTTCAATAAGGGAATTTTTTATAGACATAAAATTTTCTTGCCTGTTACTAAATAATCTTTGAAATTTCTTGATTTCAATTCTATGTTTTTTTTTGAATTGAACGTAGTGATGTTTGGTTGTGTTTTTTTAAAACATCCAATTTGGCATTGCAACTTTTATCTTATTTTTTAGCGATACATTTAACATAAAAATCCCTCTCGATTAACAAATTTAAACTAACAACGTTCTCTTTACTCTTAACTTTCCTTGCTGACAAAAATTTTTTTATTCCTTGCAATATTAAATATTAAGTTTACACCCAAAATTTTTGTTATGATAAGATACGTAAAACTTCCAATCAATGATTGAATTATAGTTGTAATAATACTTGAAGGTAATTGAATAGTTAACAAATAAGTTATAATACACATCAATG
>JAITWV010000322.1 GCA_031285105.1 Streptococcaceae bacterium
TAAAAATCCATTACTCGTTTTCTTAAATCTGGGCTGTAAGTCATCTGAACTCTCCTTGTGATTGATGATTCTAGCATAACAGAAGGTGGTCTTGTTTAAAAACGGATTAGCTATATATACAACAGATGGAACATTTGAAATGAATATCTCCATGGAAGATTTAATCACTCAGTTGAATGGGTCGTTCGTACAAACACATACTAGCTTTATCGTGAATATGAAGTACATTGTTGGAGTAGTCAACCAGAATGTTTTGCTCCTTACCAAAGACAAAGCTGAAGTCAAAATACCTTTATCAAGAAAGTATATTAAGCAAGCAACCGTCAAAATATTTGCACGATTAGGAGGGGCAATCTAATGGTACAAATATTGGCTCTAATTAGCCTACCTGTTAATTATTTATTTCTGCATTACTTTTTTAGACAAGAACAAAGAAAACTGTTTTCTGTTTATAATGGCATTTTATTATTACAAATGATTCTGTACCTGCCTCTGGTTAATTTTGTAGGAATGAACTATTTCTTTTTGTATAATTTGATTAACTCAGCAACCTATATATCTATGTCGGGACTTGCCAATCAAAGGAAACTTACCTTTGTTGCGTTTTGGTACTTTCCAATTATTGGAGTAAGTATATTAGCTGAAATGTCTGGCAACATTTTAGCTAATACAATCATACGAACCAGCTACAATTTTAATGAAAACTGGGGGTATCATATTCTTGGGTTTTCCCTTGGCTGGATGATTCAGTTTTTTGGGATATATTTATTACGAAAACTCGTCAATTTGTATGATGGTGCAGATTCTAAAACTCGAAAATGGAATAATGTAGTTGTGTTGGCAATGTTTATCTTCTCTGTATTAATCACAATGCTAATATTTGGTACCGACCCTACGTTACTGACGAGGATGACTATTAGAACAACGATATCTTTAGTAGTGATAGCTGTTTTGGTTGGGTTGTCCCTTTATTACCTAAAACAGTCGAATAACCATTTTAAGGAACATGAACAATTAAGATTACAGAAAAATGTGATAGAAACTGAGATTTTGCAGTTCAAAAAGCAAAGTGAAATGGATGAAAAGTTGAAAGTGATTCGCCATGACTTACGAAATCATTTTCTAGTATTAAACTCCTTACTAGAAGATAAAGACTACGAAGAAGCCAAAGAATACCTGAAAGAGCAAATTAGTCCTGCGAAAACTCAGATTGAGGATAATTACTCAGAAAACACAGTGTTGAATTATTTTCTCATTGAAAAGAAAAAAGTAGCTACTGAAAGTGGGATTGAATTTGAAGTTGACTCGAAAATTCCATCGGATGTAGATTTGCCAATGGAAATTTTTTCGGTTATTTTAGGGAATGCTCTCGATAATGCACTAAATGCTTCGTTAAGATTGCCTGTTGATACTGAAAGAAAAATCAACTTGAAAATCGGCGTAAGCGAGAGAAATCTCATTATTAAAATTAGAAACTACTACGACAACCAAGAAATGGTAACGAGAAAACAGCGAAAAGAAAAAGAGGGCATTGGTAGAAAGTCTATCCTAGAATATGTAACTCGTTTAGGTGGCATGGTTCAGGAAAATGAAAATGGGAATACTTATGAAGTAGAGATTATCCTATTCAATCTATTTCCTGCTTAAGTAGAAAATCAAAGTGTCTTTCAGATGGAAAGGTACTTTTTTTCGGTCAAAATTAACAAATCGCTTGTAAAAATCAACATATTTTCTAATGATTTATTCATCTCTGTTACTATAACCCTGATAGAGTCGATTGGAAAAACAGGATTTAGGAAAGGGAGGATATATGCTATTTCAAACATTAGGATTCATAAATTTGCTCTTTGACTTAGTTGGAGGATATTATTTTTTCTATAAAAACGAAAAGAAAGATTTTTTACCCTTTCATTTACTTTTGATAATAGTCCTTACGATTTATTTGCCAATGCAATGGATATTGGGTGTGCAATATTTCATGATTGCCAATATTATTACTGGGCTTATTATTTATTTGCTTACTGCATTAGGGAACGGTCATAGCTTGGTTAGTAGTATTTTTTGGGGTACATGCGTAAATACGCTCATTAATGTTGTAGAGTTAGGGGTTCTTCCAATTATCTATTTGATTGCACCAAACCATCAGATTGATTTGGACAATACATATGTGGCACTTTGGCTATATGGCTTGACCTATTTACTAAAAGTAGTGAGTATTTTCGTTCTTAAAAGGATTTTTTTCAGGGAAATCAACGAACTTTCCACAGAAACTGTATGGTATACGAAAGTAATAGGATTGGTATTCGTGATTTTCTCATCCCTTCCCTTTGTAGTGCTTGGGTTAGATGTTTACAGACTCAAAGTCTTTGGTATGAGTGACATTATTATCATAGTTACATATGCTTTCTTGACCTTTTCATTACTTTATTATCTAAAGAATACCTTTAGAAGTTCCTATAACTTCCAACGATTGGCATTAGAAAAAGCAATTATCGAATCTGAAATCGTCAGGTTTAAAAGAAAAAGTGAATGGGATGAAAAAGTGAATATACTTCATCACGACCTGCGGAACCATTTTCTCGCCATTAACTCACTGTTGAAAGATAAAAAATACGAAGAAATTCAAAAATACCTAGATAAACAAATCATTCTTTCAAACTCACCAGTTGAAGAATCTTATTGCGAAAATTCTGTCCTAAATTATTTTCTAGTGGAAAAGAAAAAAATTGCAGACGAACTTGGCATTCTTTTTTCCATTGACACAAGAATACCATCGGATGTGGAGTTACCTTTAGAAGTCTTTTCAGTCATTTTAGGTAATACTCTAGACAATGCAATAAACGCTTCAACTAGACTACCTATTGGTGTAGAGAAGAAAATTGATTTAAAGGTAAAAGAAAGCAATGGGAATTTGATAATCAAAATCAGCAATACATTCGATAGGCAAGAAATCATCACTCGAAAAAAACGAAAGGAAAAAGAGGGAATTGGTCGAAAATCTATTGATGAATATGTTTCTCGTATGGGAGGGATGTATCGAGAAGAGGAAGATGGAGATACCTATAACGTTGAAATTATCCTGTTTAATCTATTCCCAAAGGAGTAAAAGTCATTTATATGATGGCTTTTTCTTTTGTCAAAATTGACGGATTTCATGTCAAAATCAACATATTTTGAGAATTATTTTTCCCACGTGGTAACATTTATTTGCTATTAAAATAACTAGCGATTAAATGGAGTTAGAACGAAATGAAGAAAAAAGTAATAAAGTGGTTTGCAGGAGCTTGTTGTTTTGCATTTGGAATATCATTGATAGTAACAGATATTTACGTACATATTCTACTAGCATACAACGCAATTATATCAGATAAAATCAATTATATCGTAGATGAAAAATCTTTTACTTATCGACCAAGTTCCATTGTGGTTGGAAATGTCAGCATAGATTTTTTGGAAGATGGTCGAGATAAATTTCAAGATTATATAGATTCTTCTGGTTTTACCAACACTTGTACTTTTGGTGGCACAGATGTTTTCTCGGGTACAGATGGTCTGAATACTGCAATCGGTGGACATAATCCTGGTGTGTTCCATTGGCTTGTTGGCACTTCCATCGGAGCAAGAATGATAGTGACAGATAATGATGGTATTTCTTACGAATATTATTTGAAAGAAAAACTGTTTACGGATGACAAAGGAAATGACTTAAAGGGTTCAGATAAGAACTTTTATGACTTTTTAACTGGAAAAGGAGATGAAGAAAGGATTACTATCATGTATTGTGTCGATGATGACAGAGAGTCCTTGATATTTGTTCCAGTATAAATTAAAAAATCGCTTTTCAGCAATGATCAGCGATTTTTAAATTTCCTGAAATGTCAAAATCGACACATTCCTTGTCATTTTCGACATATTGAAAATGACAACAATTCGCCATGCTATCATGTTTGTTGTATTAAATATAGTAAAAAATATGGAGGAAATTATGAAACTGTACTTTGACAACAAAATAAGAAAGATAGGAGTTGCATTGATGATGACAGCAATGTTGTCCAATGTACTGACTCCGTCATTGTCTGTGGTGGCAATGGATATACAGCAGGAAACTACTCAAGAAGAAATGGTGGATAATGAATCAACCATCTCAGAAAATGTTAGCGATAACAACGAACTACAAGAAGCTGATGACGGAACAATTACGACAGACAGCTCAAATGTGACTGACAAAGTGGATGATTCAGTGGACAAAGTTGTAGATAGCTCAGAGAATCTGGATAAGAATATTGAAACTTCACAACTTGATGTAAGTAAAGCTAGTCCAGAAAAGGAAACAGTTGAAACAAGAAATTCTGACTACACTTTATCTGCTCATGGTATGACACTTCATGTAAATGAGTTGGCAACTTTATCGACTGCTGATATTGCACAAAAGATACTTACTGATTCAGAAGCTACTATTAAAGAAGTCAACAATAACCCGATTCCCTCAGATATGCAACTTTTTGTAAATGGGATTGAAAGTCTGACACCGGTAGCAGAAAAGCAAGAGGTGGTAATTTCAAGCAACAATTCAGACTTGCCAGAAATTACGATTCCAGTATTTGTTTCTGATGATGATACAGGAATAATGGATACTCGTTACATGGGTTGGGATAAAATCGTAGTCCTTTATATGAAAGACTTTGAAATAAAACACTCCGAGTATTTTGATTGGCATAAATTAAACATTGGGAGTTACGAGTTAAATTATTTTGACGACCTCATTACAGCTTATGATATACAAACAGGTGAACAATTATTCAGAGACTTTTTTCAAAGTACATTGTCATTATTAATGCCATCAGACACCGTTCCTGAAGATATTCAAGGGGACTTTCACACGAGGTTAGCTTGGTGGGTGCAATCTGAGCGTATGCCACACTCAAATCTAACAATAATTGATGACACCTATAAAATTGATGTTGCGAATGGCACTAGAACAGACAGTGAAAAAAATCCAAATGTAGAATCTACAGTTTTTAGTATTAAAGCAGACCCTGCTCCAGAAGGACAAGTATTTGATAAGTGGGTTTCAGATAATGGTGGTACATTTGCAGACGAAACAAGCAGCGAAACTACATTCACCATGCCTGCGAATGATGTTAGTTTAACAGCAACTTATAAAGTAGCTGAATCAAGTCTTACCTTTGCAATTTACGAAAACTTCTATGGTACTCGACTTGGAAAATTGACAAACCTCAATGTAATTGCACAGAAGCCTTACGGTAGTGATTCGTATATTACTGACACAACGATAAATCCAGACGGAACAGTTACTGTAACAGGAGCTTTTGAAGTTGGTGATTTTATTCAAATTGGCATGGGGAATCCT
>JAITWV010000364.1 GCA_031285105.1 Streptococcaceae bacterium
ATAAAGTTCTGACTTTCGATATCAACGAAACAGAGATGCCTTTGAATATTCCACTGGATGATTTCGAAAGCGGCCGGGTAACAGTCCGCCTAACGGGAAGCGGTGTAAGAAATGTCAAAGGTCAAATCAGCCTCAAGTGATTAACTCTAAAAAATATTGGATAAAGTCGGAAATCGTTCCGACTTTTTTTCGTTGAATGGTTAAAAGGGCTAAAATTAGGATATACTCAACCTTTCAAAACTGTAAGGTGATTGTAAGCTGGAGTTAAGGCAATAATTTAAAATCCGGTCTATAATATGAAAGTACCGGATAACAGCATACGATTTCAAAAACTAAGTGAGATGAAAAGTAGGCTTCACTGGTTGCAGAAAATTACAGCTTATCAATAATCGAAAAGAAAATGAGGTGCTAAGATGTTAAATTTAATTATATCGGAAATAACTAAATGCCTGAAAAGAGTCGAATTTAAGGTTGTTGTCGCAGCAACGTTTGCTGCTGTGTTTCTCGACTTCTTTACTTTATGTAGAAACTATTTGGGTGCCGATTTATCAACAGTAATTTCGGCTTCAAACGCCACCATCCTGACGAATCAAATAAAAACGCCGCTTTATGCTGTTTTTGCTATCTTACTTCCATTGACTGTCAGTCTTCTTTACTCAGATTCATACTTAATGGAGAAGAAATTAGGCTTGACCCAAAGCGTCCATACTCGAATCAGCAAAAAACAGGATATTATTGCTAAATCTTCTGCGGTTGCCATTGTGAGCTTTCTGGTCACCTTGTTCCCTTTACTCATAAATCTGGCATTGGCGATGACAGCTTTTCCGCTTCAAGGCTATAATACCTTAGGCTTGCCGGATTATAAAATGCTAACTTATATCGACTCGGGAAAAGTATTGGAACATTTGCATGTTTATTCTCCTTATTTAAATCTTCTGATTTTTATCCTCATCCGGTCATTATTCGCAGCTGCGTTTGCGCTTCTTTCATTTGGTATCTCCTTTGTGGGAAAAATCAATCGCTATCTTGTTTCCCTTTTCTCTGTTGTGATTTATTTTGTTTTCCAAGTTGTTTTTGATCTTTTAGGAAGTCTGATCCCTGATCAAAAAATATCGGCAATGTTGAGAGGTGATTTATTTGCGATTAACGGCTATGGAAATTTAGCCTGGATCATTGCGGGATTGGTTTTGTTTTTAGGAACAGGTGTTGTTCTAATTACCAATGGAATCAGAAAAGAGGTTATCTAAAATGAGAAAAATCAACCTGGCAGAAATACTCTGGTATCTATTGATTGTCATTTTAGCTTTAGTTGATCGGATAATAGGAAAAACCCCAACAATTGCAGAAATGTATTATTACATTGTAGGAATTCACCGGGTCGTCTTGATTCATATTCCTTTCTTTACTTACCTTCTTATGCGCAGTTATTTAAAAATCTCCCGGCCCGCTATTATTGTCAGGTATAAATCTGTATCAGCTTGGACACATATTCAATTAAAGAGTTTAGCAAAGATTGGTTTTAGGAGCTCAATTATTTTGAACCTCATTATTACTTTCTTTCTTGCATCTGTAGATATTTCTTTCATTTGGCGAAGCGAATATTTGATGTTTGTTCTGTTTTCATTAGTTGCTCAAACAATGGGGTTGATGTTGATCGGAATCCTTTATTTGAATTTGACAAATTTATCAAATGTAAAATTTGCATTTGTTCAAGTTATTCTCATTTTTCTTGCTTTAAGTTCTTTGATGAGAAACTTGACGCAATTTGCCTTTAAGGATCTTTTATTACCTATTTGGGATGCTATGTATTTTTATGAAATGAAAGTTGATGTACTCAACGATGTCAAATACATTTTAATAAACATCGCTTTGGTTTTTCTTTTACAGGTTTGTTACAAAAAATATTTAAAACAAAAAGATTGGTTATAGGTGACAGTATGAGAAAAAAATATTTGATTCTTGTAATTTTTTCTGTCTTGAACTGTGCCTTTGGGATATTGACTCAAGGGTTTGGTAACGACTCAAATGAATCCCTAGCACTTATTTTAGGAAATGTTGATTTGTATCATCCCAATAATGTAATCAGTATGATTAGGTGGTTGGCACCGCAACTGATATTATTATCCTTTTATGGAAATATCCTGGAAGAACAATTATTGAAGAATGCCACAGTTATTTTCACGAGGACTAATAAAAAGAATATGACGCTGGTTAAGGTTTTTTCAGAGTTGCTTGGGAAAGTAATCCTTTTTTTCGGAATGAATGTCCTGATTATCTGGGTATTCAATTTCCTTTTTCAAAATAAAATCGTGTTAAATTCAGAAACTGTTATTGCTATGCTAAGACTGATTTTCTATAGTTACTTTGTTATCTTGGTAGTGAATAGCTTTTCTTTGTTTTCGAAAGCAGTCCACGGTTTATATTTTACCCTTGTAACTCAGATCGGGCTTATTTATTTGCTAAGCTTTAGTGTAAGTGGAACCATTGATAAATTAAACATTAATCCCATCACGATTACTCTGATTTCGATACCGGAAATCAATCAGTTTTTTGCTCTAGGATATTCAATCCTCTTGATATTTGGAGCAATGATCGGAATCGGATTACTGTTTAAAAAGAAAGAATTATTTTAGGAGGCGTTTTATATGAAAAAAATTGAAGTACGCAATGTTTCAAAAACAATCCAGGGTCAAAAAGTTCTAAGTCAGATCAATCTGATTTTAGAAGGTGGAAATGTATATGGTGTACATGGTTATAATGGATCTGGAAAAACAATGCTCTTTAGAATGATCAGTGGCCTGATTAAGCCAACAGAAGGAACGGTCTTAATCGATGGCGAGCAGCTGCACAAGGATATCGATTTTCCGCGCAGCATTGGTGTTTTGATTGAAAATCCAAGTTTTTGGGAAAATTATACTGGTAAAGAAGTATTGAAGACGCTAGCCAAAATTCAAAATAAGGTTGGTGATAAGGAGATTTCTGAAGCCATGAATCGTGTAGGATTGAATCCTGATGATTCGCGAGTCGTTAAAAAATATTCATTGGGAATGAGACAAAAATTGGGTATTGCCCAGGCCATAATGGAGAAGCCTGATATCCTTATTTTAGATGAACCGACAAATGCTTTGGATGAAGGAAGCGTCAAGCTCGTTCATGAAATTATCCGTGAAGAAAAAGCGAGGGGGTCGATAGTGGTTATTTGTAGCCACAATAAAGCCGATATCGAGGATTTAAGTGATTATAAAATTAAAATGGAATCAGGGAAGATTATTGAGAGAGGATAGGTGCACTTATGAATAAAAATGTGATATTGTCATTAGCTTTATTGATATCGATTGGAGTCATGACAGTAATGGGACTGCAAACTCGTAAAAGCTTCGTTGATGATGTTGAGATAGGAAATTACCTTAATCAAGAAGAATTGAAATTTTCAATCCGAGATGATGTAAGTGATATAACCCAGTCATTTGTTGATATGGAGTCAATCAAAAGTGTTGAAGATTTGGAGGAAGTATCGCCGATTATCGTAAAAGTAAAAGTGAATAAGGAGGCTTCTCGTAAAATGTACTCTGATGATACTTTGACAACTGTTGAAGTGCTTGAGGTTATGAAAGGTCAGGTCGATAAGAAAGAAATCTTAGTTTTTGAACCTATTGACATTAATCATTTAGAAGGAGCAGATTATGTCAACTCTACAGACGGTTATAATTGGATGAATGATGACGAAGAATATATTCTGTATCTACGCCCGCTAAAAGCTGCCAACTATTCAAAGGATAAAATCGTTTATTTGCCTACAACAACACTTTTTAGCAAGTATAGCAATTCTCAAAAATCACCAGTTTTACTGGATCAGACAAAAATAAATAACTGCACGGTCAAATACAGCGAGATTGAAGCAAATGAAGTTCTTATTACGGATTATCAGATGCTGGAAAAATTCCTTCAACTTAAAGATCAAGTCATTATGGAAAATTATAATAGTTTATAATTTGGCAATACTACAGAAAAGGACAACTTAGAAAAAAAGTTGTTTTTTTTGTAACGTTTTTTGAATTTGGGACTCTAACGGTTGTGGAGGTGAAGAAATTGGAGAATGTGGAAGAGCTTTATCGGGATTATTTTCCGGTTGTTTATAAGTATATGCTGTCTTTATGCCACAATAAGGAAATCGCTGAAGATGTGGCTCAGGAGTCGTTTCTTAAGGCTCTAAAAAATATCGACCAGTTTCAGGGCCATTCAAAGTTTGAGAGTTGGTTGTGTCAAATCGCCAAGAATACCTACTTCAAGCAATATGGGAAAGATAAGCATCTGGCACCGCTTGAGGAAGACCAAGAAAAAAATAGGTCTGAAAATACGGAAGCGAAGTTGATTCAGAAGGAGTCGGCGTTTGCGATTTATCGGGTTTTGCATCGTTTGGAGGAGCCTTATAAAGAGGTATTTTCCATGCGGATGTTCGGTGAGCTGTCGTTTGCCGAGGTGGCCGAGTTGTTTGGGAAGACGGAA
>JAITWV010000370.1 GCA_031285105.1 Streptococcaceae bacterium
CAAGCGTATGTTTATCTAAAAAAGTTACGTGGCACCATTGACGTTAGAATTGATTTTACTTATGCCAATACCACATTTTCAACAGATAAGACAAAAGAAATCATTCCTGATCAGAAATTGACGATTATCAGAAATGAACAAGAAGAAGCTCAGATAATCCATTTGCTAGAAGAAATGAATTATCGAAAAACGCAAAACGGATTTGCAAAAGAGTTACCAGAAGAAAGTGCGTTATATGTTTTTTTTCAAATAGAATTACCGAAATTAAGAAAATTAGCAAATATTCATTTAGGGAAAAAACTAGCTGCTTTATTTTTAGAAGCTGGCAAACATCAACCAATGATCGAAGTCCAAACATCAGGAAGTTGGCTAGATATTCGCTTTGATGTTAGTGGAATTGAATCGCAAGATATTGACACAGTGTTAAATGCTCTTTCGCGTAATGAGCAATTTGTTACTTTGCAAACGGGCGTGATTTTAAGTCTTGAAAGCGAAGAATTTAAACAGACAAGTCAGATTTTGAACGAATTAAGACAAAACATGAAATCCAAAAAAGGGCACATTCAATTACCCAAAGCGCAAAGTTTCCGTATTCAAGAAATGTTAAAAGCAGGTGGGCGAACGCATTTTTCGGATACTTTTAAAACCATGACGCGAGATTTAAATTATCCGAATGAATTTAATGTCGCTATGCCAAGTATCGTTCAAGCGCAGTTGCGTGATTATCAAATGGGTGGTGTAAAATGGTTAAAAATGCTTTCTCATTATGGATTTGGTGGAATTTTAGCTGATGAAATGGGACTTGGGAAGACACTACAAACGATTACTTATCTAGCAAGTGAAAAAGAAAATTGGAAGGGTCTTGCTGTGATTGTAGCACCTGCTTCTTTAACTTATAACTGGTTAGCTGAGTTTGAAAAATTTGCTCCAAGCTTAAAGGTTGCGGTTGTTTCAGGGGGCAAAGATATTCGTGTTGATGTGTTATCGCAAACGCAAGATATCGATGTTTTAGTGACTAGTTATGCTAGTTTAAGACAAGATATTGAGTATTATAATAAAAAAGAAGTTGGTTATTTAATTCTTGATGAAGCGCAGATGGTTAAAAATGCCTCAACCAAGACCTCACAAGCTTTACGTGGCATCAAAGTGGAACAAAAATTTGCTTTATCAGGCACACCCATTGAAAATAATTTGGATGAATTATGGAGTATTTTTGTGTTAGTTTTACCAGGTTTGTTCCCAAGTAAGCAAAAATTTACGACCATGGATAAAAAAATGATCGCTAAAATGATTGCACCCTTTATATTACGTCGTGAGAAAAAAGATGTGCTCCAATCACTTCCTGAAAAAATGGAAAATAATTTATATGTCGAATTAACCGAAGAGCAAAAAACGGTTTATTTGGCTTATTTAAAACAAATTCAAGAAGAAGTCTCAGGTATGGATAAATCGGCCTTTTCAAGAAATCGAATCAGTATTTTAGCCGGTCTAACTCGTTTAAGACAAATTTGTGATGATCCGCATTTATTTATGGATGATTACGAAGGGTCAAGTGGGAAACTAGAGTTCGTCAAAGATTTGTTGCTGGCAGCCAAAGAAAATAATCGTCGCGTTTTATTATTTAGTCAATTTACAGGCATGTTAAGCATTATTGAACGTGAACTAAATGAATTAGGCTTAGAAACCTTCTATTTAAGAGGTTCAACCAAAGCCCAAGATCGCTTGCGTATGGTTAATGAATTTAATGAAGGAGCCAAAGATGTCTTTTTGATTTCCTTAAAAGCAGGCGGAACAGGTTTGAATTTAACAGGTGCCGATACGGTTATTTTATATGACTTATGGTGGAATCCAGCCGTTGAAGAACAAGCAGCCGGACGAGCACATCGTATTGGGCAAACGAAAAATGTTGAGGTTTGGCGAATGATTGCCCAAGGAACGATTGAAGAGCGAATGGATCAGTTGCAATCTGAAAAGCGTGAATTATTTGCTCAAGTAATTAGTGGCAATGACAAAAAAGCAAGTCAATTATCCGAAGAAGATATTAGGCAAATACTTGAAATCGGGATAGAATAATGAAATATTTCTAATTAAAATCCATTTTACTACATTTTTTAGTTTATTTTATTCTCATAAAAATATATAATAAGTTATAAAATGATTGGGAGATGAAAATAAATGGAAAAGAAATGGATACATGCGGCAATACCAGCCCTTTTAATCCATATGTCAATTGGAAGTGTTTATACCTGGAGTATCTTTAAAACGCAATTAGCACAAAATTTTGGGCGAAATGTCCATTCGATTGAGTGGGCATTTTCGCTTGCTATTTTCTTTTTAGGAATGAGTGCGGCTTTTTTAGGCCCATTTGTTGAAAAGGATTTAAAACGCTCAGCTTATACCGCCCTTTTCTTCTTTGTATCTGGATTTATTATGACCGGCGTGAGTGTTCAATTTCATTTTTTACCAGGATTGTATATTTTTTATGGCATTATGATGGGCATTGGTCTAGGAATTGGCTATTTAACACCAATTAAGAATTTGATGCTATGGTATAGTGATCAAAAGGGTCTTGCAACAGGTATTGCAGTCGCAGGATTTGGTTTAGCAAAAGTCATCTGTGCACCAGTAATGGAGTTTTTAATTGCAACTGTTGGTATTACGATGATGTTTTATATTCTTGGTGGCATTTATTTTGTCATGATGTTATTAGGTGCAATCTTAGTGAAACGACCACCAGGTTATGTATACAATATTAAAAAATCAAAAGTGCCTCGTTTGTCCATTTTGAAGAAAAAAGATTTTTTACCGATTTGGTTTATGTTTTATTTGAACATCACTTCAGGACTAGCGCTGATTTCACAAGAAAAAGACATTTTAAAAATGGTTTTAGTCGAACAAGCCACACCAGAAGTACGAGTTTTACAAATTGTCGCAGTAGTTATTGCAATGAATGCATTCTTTAATACCGCTGGCAGATTGTTTTTCTCCAGTTTTTCAGATAAATTGCCCTTTAGAGAAACAAGTTATCAAGTATTGTTTGTCATGTCCATTAGCGCTTGTTTGTTGTATTTGATTTTTAGCACTTTTGCTCCAGGTGTTTTATGGCCAGTGATGTTGCTTTTATTTCTTGTTAATGCAGGTTACGGTGGTGGATTTTCAACGCTACCTGTCTTACTTGATCAACATTTTGGGATGGAAACTATTTCAACAGTTCATGGTTTGGTTTTATCTGCTTGGGCGATTGCCGGTTTAACTGGAAATCAATTGTCTGCTTTGTTAGTTCATACTTGGCAATTGAGCTACACTTCAGTTATTAGCGTGGTGTTAGTGATGTATTTAGTTGCGTTGGCTGCAGTTTCTTATGTGAAGCATCTTTAATAAAATTAAAAAATCGACTGAAAATGTCGGTTTTTTCTTATATTTTGAACAAATCACTTGAAAATTCATTGAAATGAGCGTATATTCTTTTTCATTAGACAAAATATATCTATAGTTAAAGGGAGAAACATTTTGCGCTTAAAAAATATATTTACATTACAAAAACTAGAATTCAAACGTATTTTCAAAAACCCGATTGCGGTTGGTTTATTTACAGCTTTATTAATTTTGCCAAGTTTGTATGCCTGGTTTAATATAAAAGCACTTTGGGATCCATATTCACAAACGGGAAATTTACCAGTTGCTGTTTATAGTGATGATCAAAATGCTAATTTCAAGAGTAAAACGGTTAATGTTGGCGATGATTTATTAAAAGAGTTACATAAAAATCATTCATTAGGTTGGACATTTGTGTCTTCTAAAGCTGAATTGGATAATGGAGTGAAATCAGGGAAATACTATGCAGGTATTTATATTCCTAAAGATTTTTCCAAAGATATTTTGAGCTTTACAGATGGGAAGATTATCAAACCGGAATTAGAATATAGCGTTAACGAAAAAATTAATGCAATTGCGCCTAAAATTACAGATAAAGGAGCTACCACGCTACAAGAAACTATCTCACAAGAATTTTCAAAAGAAGTCAGTGGTACTTTGATGGGTGTCTTTAATGAAATTGGTTTTGATTTAGCAACGAATTTACCACATTTGCAACAGTTAAAATCAGCGATATTAAAAATGGATGCCAATATGGGTGAATACAATGGCTATATGAATAATATCCTTGAGTTGAACCAAAAAATGCCAGAATTTCAAGCAAAATTAGATAAAGCCAATGAATTTAGTGCTTATTTACCAGAAGCCAATCACTTAGCAAATAAACTGGTCGCCTTAAACAATAAAATGCCTGAGCTGACGAAACAAGCTGCTGTTATTTTAACGATTCAACAAAAATTACCAGAAATTAATCAAGCAGCGAATCAATTGAAAATGATTAATGATGATAATTTTTGTTGAATCGTTAAAATAACAGCAGCTTGTTTCGTCAGCTCAGGCATTTTATTGTTTAAGGCGACCAGTTTATTTGCTAAGTGATTGGCT
>JAITWV010000406.1 GCA_031285105.1 Streptococcaceae bacterium
TTTGCCAAATGCCTGTTGCTAATTTTGACATGGATGCCTATTTACAAACCGTTGATATGGTACATATTTGCGGAATTGCCTTGAGTTTGACCGATACAACCGTTGAATCAGCGTTAACTTTAGCTAAAAAAGCCCATGAACAAGGCAAAAAAGTTTGTTTTGATTTTAATTTTCGCCCAAGTTTAAACACGCAACTAGACAAAAAACAGCTGATGAAAGAACGTTATGAGCAAATTTTGCCTTATTGTGATATCGTCTTTGGCAGTAAGCGTGATTTGATTGAACTTTTACAACTACCACAACAAGAAGAAATACCTTTAATTCAACAGTTTTTGAAAGAATATGGCATTGAATATTTTGCCGGAACCAAACGTCAAACGATTGATGAAAAACGAATGCAAAAAGGGTATTTGATTACCCAAAATGCACAGGTTGAATCAAAAGCATGGTCTGTTGAAATGCTTGATCGAATTGGTGCAGGCGATGCTTTTGCCGCAGGAATTCTTTTAGGTTATACAAACAACTGGCATTTACAAGAAACCGTTGATTTTTCGATTACTAATGCAGTATTGAAGCAAACGATTTATGGCGATGTTCCATTGACTTCAATTGAGTTAGTGCAGCAAGTGATGGAAAATCCGAATTTGGATATTATTAGATAGAAGAAAAAACACAACAGCAGCTTAGATGCTTTGTGTTTTTTAATTGGTTTAAAATTCAATAAAATAGCAAAATCTGCTAAAATGAAAATCAGAAAAGAGGTGGGAAAATGAAGAAGAAAATAGCATTTGTTTCACTTATTTTATTATTTTTAATTGTATTTATATTAATCATTCATCAAAAATTGCCTCAATCAAAGGAAAATTATATAACCAAAACAACCCATTCAGCTATTTGGGTGATTTCGGATACACATTTTATCTCTAAAAAATTATATGATAACAACTCAGCCTTTGAGAAAATGAAAAAGACTTCGGCAGGAAAAGAGTTGACTTATCAAGAAGAAAGTTTAGAAGCTCTTGTCCAAAAAGCATTACAAGAAAAACCACAAGCAATTGTTTTGACAGGAGATATCACTTTTAATGGTGAAAAACAAAGTGCACAAGATTTTATGAAAATTTTTCTTCCTTTGAAAAAAGCCAATATTCCTCTTTTGGCTATTCCTGGAAATCACGATATTAATAATGGCTATGCTCGTGGATTTGAAGGAAGTCATCAATATCGAACACCTGAAATTTCCCAAGAAGAATTTAGAGAAATTTTTTCAGACGGATTTACTTTGGGAAATAGTTTTGATAAAAAAACGTTGAGTTATCGTGTTGACTGGAACAAAGGTTATCAATTTTTATTCTTGGATACAAACAATTACCCTAGTGCGCATTCCTTATTACCTCCTCAAACAAATGGTGTTTTAGAAAAAGAGACAATCGATTGGATAAAAGAGCAATTACAACACGCCAAAGAAAAGAAGCAAACGACAATTGTTTTTATGCATCATAATTTATATGCGCATGCTTTAAATTTTTCTAAGGGATTTGTTTTAGATAATGCCGAACAATTGCAGCAAATTTTAACTAAAAATCATGTACCATTAGTTTTTTCAGGACATATTCATATGCAAGATATTTTAACGCATGCCAATGGACCAACCGAAATTCTAACCGGTGCCTATTCAGTGTATGAGCTAACTTATGGTGTGGTGAATTTAGATAAGCAGGCAATTGAGTATCAAAAAAAGCTGATTAATGTAAATGATTGGGCAAGAAAAAAGAAATTAACCAATCCAGATTTACTAGACTACACTTCTTATCAAGCAAAAACTTTTGAAACAAGTCACACTAGAGATTTTACTCAAAAGCTGAATATTTATGATGAAGTGAGTAATCAAGAAATTGAGTCACTAAACAAATTTATGAATCAATTGAATATTCGTTTGTTTACAGGAAATGATCTATATACGAAGCAACAAAAAGAAGAGATATTGAACTCAAGGGAATTTAGGTTAATTAAAGATTTTTTACCTGAGCAAAAAGCTTATGTGGAAGGTTTATTGTTAGATGAAGATAGTGATCAAAGTTGTAATATTAACCTTAAAGGTCCTAATTTTTAATAGTGCACACACTTTAGTACATCGTAAGTTAATTGATGTTGGAATGAAAGAAGTTTGTGAATTATGGACTGCGAATTTTCGGCTGGCTTGGCTCTGCGCTTTGGGTGGTTTACGTTGCTGTAGCCGGACCTTTGGGGCTACGGAAAGGTAAACCACCCACGCTCCGATCCAAGCTAGCCGAAAATTCTTAACTGGTTCATAAGTATTTAAATGGTTTTAAGTTTTTTGCTTTTAAAAACCTATAACCATTTAAATTAATATAAACCACCTGAACACCAGACCGCAGCCCAAATGCGAAAACTCGTAAATGAAGAAAGCCTTAACGTTATACTTATTTCACAAACTTAAAATCAATTACGATGTACTAAAGTGTGTGCAGTTAAAATTATCAATTAATAAATTTTATAATTAGAAACAAATCGCTGCACACCATGCACGCAAAGCACCTTTGGAACAATCCAATAAGTCAAACAAATTTGAATTGGAATTGTAATCAACAAACGAATAACACGTGGGATAAAGATAGAAGCATAAGGTGTTTGGTATAATAAATATAAATTTAATGGGGTAAAAACCAAAGATTGTAAAATAGAAATGACAATTGTAGCTAGAATAATTCTTTTTAAAGTCACTTCTTTTTGATAAAAGAAATAGCCAAATAATAAGCCAACTACTCCAGCTGATAATGGAAAGCCAATAAAAAATGGATTATTCGGAAATAAAAGATCATTTGTTATGCCTGAAGTAAAAGTAGCAACAAATGCACCAAATGGTCCAAATAAAACGCCCAGAAAAGTGCGTGGTAAATAATTAAAAGTAATACGCATCAAAGGGGTATTAATCGCAAAAACACCTGTTAGTAAAACATCTAAGGCAATAAAAATGCCCATTAAAGCAATTACACGAACATTAAATAATTTTTTCAAAACAAACTCCTTTATAAATAAATTTCCTTCATCATAGCATTAGTGAAATCAAATTGAAAATCAACTCAAGAAATTTTCAGGAAAACTCTTTGAAATATTCGTTATTTGTGGAAAACTCACTGTTTTCAGGTAAAATTAAAGTAAAGAGGTGATTAAATGCAGTATAACGAAAAAGACAATGCTAGATATTTTAATCCAATCAGAAAAGCCATTTTAAATTACCAAATGATCAAACTAGGTGACAAAGTGGCGGTTGGTATCAGTGGTGGAAAAGATTCGATTAGTTTATTTATTTTTCTTCATGAGTTAAAAATGCATCAAAGGTTGGGTTTTGATTTTGAGTTAGTACCGATTTTATTAGATATGGGCTTAAAAGTTGATACGAGACCGCTTGAAAAATTGATAAGTAAAATGGGTTATACTCTAACAATTGTACCAACCAATATCATGCAAGTGATTTTTGATATTAGAAAAGAACGATCGCCTTGTTCTTTATGTGCTAATTTACGTCGAGGTATTTTGTATTCAAAGGCAAAAGAACTTGATTGTACGAAAGTTGCTTTTGGTCATCATACAGACGATGCATTAGAAACGTATTTAATGAATTTTTTATTGCATGGACAAATGAAAAGTTTTGAGCCGAAAACTTATCTGACACGTAGCGATATTACGTTGATTCGACCTTTGCTTTATATTAGTGAAAAAGAGATTATTCATTTTGCCAAACGTGCTGACTTACCAATAATTGCCAATCCTTGTCCAGTGGATAAAAAAACGAAACGTGAAGAGATGAAAAATTTAGTTAAGCAATTGGAAAAAGATTATCCAGATATTAAAAGTAAGTTTTTGAAGGCAATGCAACAAGGTGATGGGCAAAATTTCTGGCAACCTTCTTCCTTGTAAATAACAATTTACTATGGTATTATCCATTCATCAAGGGAGTAACTGGCAAAAAATTGTGGCAACATCACCAATTCGAAAATTTTCTGGTGTTGTCTTAAACAGTGAGACTTGTAGACAATGAATCAGTCTACAAGTCTCATTTTTTTTGCTTGTAAACCTGTGTATAAATGAAAGTGAGGATGGAAAAAATGTCTGAAAATATGAAAAAAGAGCAGAAAATTGCCCCTTTTTACACACAAAGTATTGAAACAGTTTTCCAAGAAATGAATGCAACTCAACAAGGAATAACATCAAATGAAGCGAAAAAACGCTTAGAAGAATATGGAACTAATACATTAGATGAAGGCAAGAAACGTACATTATTAATGAAGTTTTTTGAACAATTTAAGGATTTAATGATTCTCATTCTTTTAGCGGCAGCTGTATTATCCGTCGTAACAAGCGGAGGTCACGATATTTCTGATGCTATTATTATTTTAGCTGTCGTAATTATTAATGCTATTTTTGGTGTTGTTCAAGAAAATAAAGCTGAAGCAGCTATTGAAGCGTTGAAAAATATGTCCTCACCAATTGCTCGTGTGCTACGTGATGGTCATGTCAGCGAGGTAAATTCAACTGATCTTGTGCCAGGGGATGTTGTGATGCTTGAAGCAGGTGATATTGTGCCGGCAGATATGCGCTTATTTGAAGTAGCAAGTTTAAAAATTGAAGAATCTGCTTTAACTGGTGAGTCTGTTCCTGTTGATAAAGCGAATATTGATATTGAAAACGAAGAAACCCCAATTGGTGATCGTGTAAATATGGCTTATCAAAATTCCAATGTCACTTATGGTCGAGCGACAGGTATCGTTGTGAATACAGGAATGAAAACAGAAGTTGGTAAAATTGCAGGGATGCTTGCTGATGCTGATGAAACACAAACGCCACTAAAAGAAAATTTGAACCGCTTATCTAAAGTTTTAACTGTCGTTATTTTACTTATTGCGGCTGTGACTTTTGGCGTTTCAATCATGCGTGGAACTCCGGCATTAGAAGGATTAATGGTTGCAGTAGCTTTAGCCGTTGCTGCCATTCCAGAAGGTTTACCAGCGATTGTAACGATTGTTTTAGCCTTAGGGACACAAGTTTTAGCCAAGAAAAATGCCATCGTCCGCAAATTACCAGCAGTAGAAACACTTGGCTCAACTGAAATCATCGCTTCTGACAAAACAGGAACCTTGACAATGAACCAAATGACCGTTGAAAAAGTATATACAAACGGTGTGTTACTTGATTCAAAAGAAGACATTTCATTAGACGATATGGTTTTAAAAATCATGAACTATGCAAATGACTCAAAAATAGCAAAAGACGGTTCATTAATTGGTGATCCAACGGAAACGGCTTTAATTCAATATGGTATCAATCATCAATATGAATTAGAAAGTAAGTTATCATCTGAACCACGTGTGCAAGAGTTACCATTTGACTCAGATCGTAAATTAATGACTTCTATTCATAAAGAAAATTCTGGACGTTTATTAGTTGCAGTCCAAGGAGCACCTGATCAATTAATCAAACGTGCAACGAAAAAATTGATAAATGGT
>JAITWV010000412.1 GCA_031285105.1 Streptococcaceae bacterium
GTTTCATAACATATTTATATATTAGCTCAAATTGTAACCGCCGTCAACAGAAAAATTAACCGATTTTAATTTTATTTTAAAGTATATACCATATTGTTTTTACTTTTTCTTCCTTCAAGGTTCGCAAAATTAAAACAAGAAATTAGTTTTAATTTTGCAAACCTAATTTCTTGTTTTGTTGTTTTATTTGTTTAGGAAACGTGACAAAAATGCTTTCGTTCGTTCTTCTTTAGGGTTTTCAAAAATTTCTTCAGGGGAACCTTCCTCAGCAATGACTCCTTTATCCATGAAAATAACACGATCAGAAACATCACGAGCAAATTGCATTTCATGAGTGACAATGACCATCGTTAAACCGCTTTGAGCTAATGCTTGCATGGTGTCTAGTACTTCTCCGACCATTTCAGGATCAAGGGCGGATGTTGGTTCGTCAAATAAAATAACTTCAGGATCCATAGAAATCGCTCGGGCAATCGCAACACGCTGTTTTTGTCCACCAGATAATTGCGAAGGTTTTGCATTGATAAATTTGCCCATTCCAACTTTTTCAAGATTTTCAACTGCGATTTTTTTGGCTTCTTCTTTTGTTCTTTTCAAAACCGAAACTTGTCCTGCCATCACATTTTCAAGGACATTCATATTGTTGAATAAGTTAAATGATTGGAAAACCATGCCTAGATGTGTGCGATATTTCGGAACATTAAAGCCTGGTGCTAATACGTTTTCGCCATTGTAAATAATTTCTCCACCAGTTGGCTTTTCTAACAGATTGATTGAACGAAGCAAGGTAGATTTCCCTGAACCAGATGAGCCGATAATGGAAATCACTTCACCTTTATTGACCGCAAGATGGATGTCTTTTAGCACTTCATTGGCTCCAAAAGATTTTTTTAAATGATTGATTTCTAAAATAGTCGTCATTAGTTTTCCTCCAATTCTTGCGTTTGCATTTGATTTTGAATTGCAATATAAGCATCAGGTCCGTCCATTTTGCGTTCGACAAAGCGTAAAATGCGTGTGATAGTGAATGTTAAGACAAAGTAAATCACACAAATAACGGCAAATGTTTGGAAATACATGAAGTTTTGTTGCGCAACAGTCGTCCCTTGAAAGAACAATTCAGTAACGGCAATAACTGATAAAACAGAAGTATCTTTAATATTAATCACAAACTCATTACCAGTTGCAGGTAAAATATTACGCATTACTTGTGGCAAAACAACTTTTCGCATTGTTTGAGCATGCGTCATTCCAATTGCTTGAGCTGCTTCAAATTGTCCTTTATCCACCGAATAAATTCCACCACGCACGATTTCAGACATATATGCACCTGTATTAATCGAAACGATGAATAACGCCGCAGACATTCGATCAATATTGATGCCAAACGCCAGTGCTGTTCCATAATAAAGCACCATGGCTTGTACAATCATCGGTGTCCCACGGAAAATTTCGATATATGCTGAAATAATCCAACCAATAATTTTGTGTAGCCAATAGAATGCTTTGTTGGTAATTTCAGGAATCGTTCTAAAGACACCAATTAATAAACCAATAAACGTCCCGATAATTGTTCCTACAAGAGAAATGAGTAAAGTTGTTTGTGTGCCACGTAAAAATTGTGGACCATTCACGCGAATAATTTCCATTACTTGTTCATACCAAGGTTTATTACTTTCGTTACCGACTTCAGGTTGAACCTTAACCATTTCTTTCATTAAAGCTTCACGATCAGCCGTTGTAAAAGTAGCTAACCATTCGTTCATTGAAGCCAAATTTTCATCATTTTTGCGCACACCAATTGAAACCATGGTCTGTGATGGGTCTAAAGTAAATCCTTTTCCATCAGCAAATTGAATCATTTTGAAGTTTGGATTGGCATTTTCAGCAGTCATTCCTTCGGGCTGTTCTGCCACATAAGCATCAATTGAACCAGCTAATAAGGCTACACGCATCGATGAAAAATCACGAGAGGCCGGTTGTTTGCTAACTTGTGGAATTTGAGTAATCATATCGTAATGGAACGTGCCAAGTTGTGCGGTTACTTTTGCACCTTTAAAATCAGCTAAAGAAGTCGCTTGAGCAAATTTGCCATTTTTATTAACCATCAAGACTAATTTTGAATTGTAGTAACTATCTGTAAAATCAATTTGTTGACGTCTTTCTTCTGTTGGTGACATTCCAGCAATAATGGCATCAATTCGTCCAGATGTTAAAGCAGGCAATAAACCATCCCAAGAAGATTTCACGATAACTAATTCTTTGTTTAAATGTGCCGCCAGTTTTTTGGCTACTTGTACATCATAACCATTTGCCCATTGACCGCTAACCCCATCAATTGGGACAGCACCATTTGAGTTATCATTTTGCGTCCAGTTAAATGGTGCATAAGCTGCTTCCATTCCGACTCTTAATTGTTCACTTGTTTGCGCACTTGCTTTGGTGCTTGAGATAAAGAATAAACAAAGTAGAAATGATAAGACAAGAAAAATTGCATTTGTTTTTTTCATATTGACCAACCCCTTAAAATAATTTTTTACACAAAAAAAGCAATCTTCAAAAGGTGAGATTGCTAACGTCTTATGTACATAAGTATTGTACTGTAACGAATAGCTCAACGCAAATGATATGCGACAGTTCAATGAGTTTCTCCCATTGCCCCAATTAAATATACTAGGAAATATATCTAATTTCGGCGTTTTTACCTCCAGTTAAGTTCATAGCCTTCCTAAGCTTCCTTAACTTTCCTTGCAAACGCGACCTCTACCGATTAATTATTTAAGTGTATGCTAGGTATCATAAAGGGTAGGTGATGAAAAGTCAAGCGATTAGTTTCGTTGAGTTTCAAGTTTTTTCAAAAAAGTTTATAATTAATCTTGGAAAAATGATTTTTTTGCGTATTTATATAATAAGGGAGTAAAGAATTTGAAAGCAGAAATTATTGCAGTTGGTACAGAAGTTTTAATGGGACAAGTGATTAATTCTAATGCAGCAGTTATCTCAGAAAGCTTAAATGACTTAGGTGTGGATGTTGTTTATCACACGACAGTTGGAGATAATAAGGAAAGATTATTTAATTGTATCAAACAAGCAAGTTCGCGTGTGGACTTGGTATTATTATCAGGTGGATTAGGACCGACACCTGATGATTTGACTCGTGATGTTTTAGCACAGTATTTGAACGAAGACTTAGTGCGCTTTGAACCAGGTTATGAAAAATTACTTGATTATTTTGCACAAACTGGACGTGAGCATACTAAAAACAATGATTTACAAGTATTAACCTTAAAAAATGGGATTGCCTTACCGAATGAAACAGGTTTTGCGATTGGGACATATATCGAAAAAAATGAAACGATTTATGTCACCTTACCTGGTCCACCTAGTGAGTTAATTCCGATGTTAAAAAATCACTTTCTTCCATTATTAGCAGGGCAAAAAGGAGTGGGTGCTCATCTTTATACTAGAGTTTTACGTTTTTATGGTATCGGAGAAAGTCAATTAGTAACGAGGCTTTCTTCGTTGATTGATACCCAAGAGCAAGTAACCATCGCGCCATACGCTAAAACGGCTGAAGTGACTTTAAGATTGGCAACCAAATTGAGCGAAAATGCCTTAGATGAAGTGGAAAAGAAAATTCTACAAACAGCAGATGTTGGAGAATTTTTCTATGGATATGGCGATGAAAATTCTTTGGTGCAAGTAAGTGTTGATTTGTTAAAAGAAAAAGGTAAAACAATTACTGCAGCTGAAAGTTTAACAGCAGGCAAATTTCAATCAAGTCTAGGAGATATTGCAGGAGTTTCTAGTGTCTTTAAAGGAGGATTTGTCACTTATTCTTTAGAAACAAAAGCAGATTTTTTACAAATTGATGTTACTAAATTAGCTCAACATGGAATGATTAGTGAATTTAGTGCTGAAAAAATGGCAGAACAAGCATTAAAATTAGCAAAAAGTGACTATGCTTTATCATTTACAGGTGTGGCAGGACCTGATGAAATGGAAGAAAAAAAAGTTGGAACAGTCTTTATTGGTCTAGCAAGAAAAGGACAGAAAACGCTAGTTGAAGAATGTCATTTTCCTAGAAATCGCAAATATATTCGAATAAGTGCGGTAATGAAAGGACTAGACGTGTTACGACGAGAATTACTAGAAAATAAGTAAGAACACTTGAAATTCAATTTAAACTGAAATATAATAAATACTATACAATCGAAATGGAGAAAGTGAAACATGGCGAAAAAAGCGAAAAAAGAAGGAAAAGCAGCTGTTGGGCAGGTAACTGAAACAGCAGCACGTGAAAAAGCACTTACTGATGCATTAAAGAAAATAGAAAAAGATTTTGGTAAAGGTGCTATCATGAAGTTAGGTGAAAAAGCCGACCAAAAAATCTCAACTGTTCCATCTGGTTCATTAGCATTAGATGTCGCTTTAGGTGTAGGTGGTTACCCTCGTGGCCGTATTATCGAAATTTATGGACCGGAAAGTTCTGGTAAAACAACTGTAGCTTTACATGCGATTGCTTCAGTACAAAAAAACGGTGGAACAGCAGCGTTTATTGATGCTGAACATGCCTTAGATCCTGCGTATGCACATGCTTTAGGGGTAAACATTGATGAATTATATCTTTCACAACCAGATACTGGTGAACAAGGATTAGCAATTGCTGAAAACTTAATCGAGTCTGGTGCGGTAGATATTGTTGTTATTGACTCAGTAGCAGCTTTAGTACCTCGTCAAGAGATTGATGGTGAAATGGGAGACTCTCACGTTGGTTTACAAGCACGTATGATGTCACAAGCATTGCGTAAGTTGTCAGGACAAATCAACAAAACAAAAACGATCGCTATTTTCATCAACCAATTGCGTGAAAAAGTTGGTGTGATGTTTGGAAATCCAGAAACAACTCCGGGTGGACGTGCATTGAAATTTTATTCAACCGTTCGACTAGAAGTTCGTGGTGGACAACAAATTAAAGACGGCACAGAGTCAACAGGTAAAGACGTTAAAATCAAAGTGGTCAAAAATAAAGTGGCTCCACCATTTAAAGTAGCCGAAGTACAAGTCATGTACGGTGAAGGGATTTCTCCAGCAGGTGAGTTGATTAAGATGGCAACGGAAAAAGAAATCATCGAAAAAGCTGGTTCATGGTATTCATATAACGGAGAACGTATTGGACAAGGAACAGAAAAAGTGAAGAAATTCTTGAATGAAAACCAAGAAATCATGGAAGAAATCACTCACAAGGTTCGTGTGGCTTATGGTATGGATGAGGGAACACCAGAAGAATTGGCACAACTTGAAGTAAAAGATGAAAAAACAAAAAAGACATCAAGTAAAAAAGAAGCTGATGTAGTGGAAGACGAAGCGCCATTAGATGTTGATGGTGAACAAGAAGAACTTCCATTAGATTAGATTGCTTGAAAGATTTTGAGAAAAAGATTGTTTTTTGATTGTATTTTTGATATTATCATTGTAACAAATACATGTGAATATCCTTAGGGAGTAATCGGCAAGAGGGTACTTTTGCTATAATATCAACAGTAAGCAAGGAGTTTATTCTTTGCTGGTATTATATGAAATGATGAGACTTTGGACTAGTGAATAACTTGTCTAAAAGTCTCATCATTTTTTGTTAATCAAGTCAAGATATTCCATTCAAAATGTATAAATAAACTATTTGGAGGCTTTCAAATTGAAAGAAAATTATCAAAAAACAATTGAACAAATAATGTCTGAATTGAATACATCAGCTAGTGGATTAAGTGCTAACTTTGCATCTGAGAAGTTAAAGGTCGATGGTTATAATCAATTAAAAAATGCTCCGAAAAAATCAACAATTAAATTATTTTTGGAAACACTAAAAGATGCGATGGTCATTATTTTACTATTAGTTGTTGTCATTCAAATTTTAATGGGCAATTGGATTGAGTCAACTGTTATCATTACAGTTTTACTTTTAAATTCTTTTGTAAGTGTGATTCAAGAAAAAAAGGCGGAAAGTTCATTAGATACACTCAAAAATTTATCTGCCCCTAATGCACGAGTGATTCGTGAGGGCAAAGAAACAACTGTTCTAGCTAAAGAATTGGTTATTGGTGATATTGTTTTACTTGAAGCAGGTGATTGTATTCCAGCTGATGGTCGTTTAATTGAAGCTAGTTCGCTAAAAGTTGATGAAGGAATGTTGACGGGAGAGTCTACCCAAGCGGATAAGGAAGTCACTTCAATTGAAAAAAATGTCCCAATTGGTGATCGTGTGAATATGGTTTTTTCAGGAACAATTGCAACTTATGGACGTGGTATTTTCATTGTGACTCAAACTGGTACTCAGACACAAATTGGTCAAGTGGCTAGTTTACTTGAAGGTGCTGAAGAAACAACCACTCCTTTACAACGCAATTTAGACAAGTTTAGTAAAAAATTATCTCTAGCAATTCTGGCTTTGGCATTGGGGATTTTGATTTTTAAAATTACTCAAATTGTCATTCAAGGGTCAAATAATCCAAGCGCAGATATTATTGACGCGTTCATGTTGGCCATTGCGGTTGCGGTTGCGGCAATTCCTGAGGCTTTAAAGTCAATTGTCACGATTATTTTGTCAATTGGCACGAAGAAAATGGCTCGTCAAAATGCGATTATTCGTAAATTAACAGCAGTAGAAACTTTAGGCTCAACAAGTATTATTTGTACGGATAAAACAGGTACATTAACACAAAATAAAATGACCGTTGTTGATAATTTTCTAATAAATGAAGAAAAAGCAGATTTCACAAAAGACAACTGGACAAAAGCACAAGAGTATCTAATTCAGATTTCAAGTTTAGCTAATGATGCTTCGATTACACAAGAAGAAGTGAAACTCGGTGATCCAACCGAAACAGCTTTAATTGATTTTGTTGGTAAGGTAAATCGCTCGTATCAAAAAATGCGCGAAAATGCGCCACGCCTAGCAGAGTTACCATTTGATTCCGATCGTAAATTAATGTCAAGTGTGCATCTGCTTGAAGGGCAAAAACTACTTTTAACGAAAGGTGCACCAGATGTTTTATTTAATCGTGCCACACAGGTATTAATTAATAACGAAGTAACCGCTATAACACCAGATATCTTGGAAGAGTTCAAAAAGAAAAATGAAGAATTCTCCAATCGTGCCTTACGGGTTTTAGCATTTGCTTACAAAACAATTGAAACCAATGAAATTACCTTTGAAGATGAAGAAAATCTGATATTAGTCGGTTTACTTGCCATGATTGATCCACCACGTGAAGAAGTTTATGAAGCAATTCAAGAAGCAAAATCAGCAGGTATCAAAACAATCATGATAACCGGCGATCACAAAACGACCGCGAAGGCAATTGCACGTGAAATTGGTATTTTTGAAGATGGCGATATTGCATTAACTGGACTTGAGTTAGATGAATTAACGGAGCATCAATTATTTGAAATGCTCGAAAAAATTTCCGTTTATGCTCGCGTGTCACCAGAAAACAAAATTCGTATAGTCAAAGCTTGGCAGGAAAAAGGATGTATTTCAGCGATGACTGGTGATGGTGTCAATGATGCGCCGGCTTTAAAACAAGCAGATATCGGGATTGCGATGGGAACAGGAACGGATGTCGCAAAAGATGCAGCGAGCATGGTACTTTCTGATGATAATTTTACATCCATCGTTCATGCCATTGCCTTAGGTCGTAATGTCTTTGATAATATTAAAAAAGTCATTTCTTATCTCTTTGCCGGAAACTTAGGAGCAATTATTGCAATTGTCGTTTCAATGTTGATGGGTTGGAATGCACCATTTACTGCACTCCAATTATTGTTTATTAATTTGGTAAACGATTCTGTGCCAGCAATTGCGATTGGTTTAGAAAAGGGCGAACCATCTATCATGAAAAAAGCACCACGTGACCCTAAAAAAGGATTATTTACAGGTCAAACGCTGATTTCAGTTATTTATCGTGGTATCTTAATAGCCGCATCAGTTATTGCTGCTCAATGGATTGGTATGCAAGTTTCTTCTGAAATAGTCGTAGCGATGACCTTTTCAACACTAATTTGGAGCCGTACATTGCAAACATTTGTTGCAAGATCGAACTCGCAAACAATTTTCCAAACAGGATTAATGAGTAACAAAGCCGTTTTAGTAGCAATTGCTTTTTGTGGAAGCTTGTATGGATTGACTTTATTGCCGCAAATTCGTGCATTATTTTCTATCCCACAATCATTTGGTTTATTAGAAGTCGCAATTTCAATTGGTTTATCATTAGCAGCAATTTTAATGATGGAATTAACGAAATTTGCTGTAAATAAAATCGAAATGACGAAGACAAGTGAAATAGCTGTGGCAAAGTTGAAATTAGAAAAATAATAATGATTACATCTGTGAGTGTGTAAAAAAGAGCAATCCCACCCATCAAGTGAAACTGCTCAAAACCTTATAATATCAATGCGGAGAAAGGGACTTGAACCCTCACGACCAAAGTAGGTCACAAGATCCTTAGTCTTGCGCGTCTGCCAATTCCGCCATCTCCGCGAACAAGAATTATCATACCATAAATCCCCACAATATCAAGCGTTTCAATTATTTTTGTTGGAATTTAAATGGACTCGTTTTAATCAATTTCTTCCATTTTTTCGCTCGTGAACTCTCCGTGAACTCTCGTACCAACGAAGGTTGAAAACTCTTTTGCCACACTTTTTGCTTGTTCTGTTGGGACATGTGTATATATCCCTAAAGTTGTTTGAATATCTGAATGCCCTAAACGTTCCGAAACAGCTTTGGGATTTATTTTTTGTGACAATAAAATCGAAGCGTGCAGGTGCCTGAAATCATGAGGGGTTAACCTAGGTAAATCGTGTTTTCTGATAAGATGATTTATCACACGATTGGGATATTCAGGACTAACCAATGCTACGTTATTCTCTTCATCCAAACGGTGAAACACATATTCCGATCCTTCAAAATTTTTCAAAACAGATAATTCTTCTTGTTGTAGTTTTTTCCAGCGTTGAAGTACTTGAACTGTTGTTTCATCGATATACACTTTCCGAACAGAAGAATCCGTTTTAGGGCTTGTTAGAATTAATTCATGATTCACCCGTACAAGCGCTTCTTCGATATTTATCCACATCTCCTCTAAGTTTACATTCCTCCAACTTAACGCCGAAACTTCGCCCTTTCTTGCGCCAGTGTAAGCAAGTAATCGCATCATCACATGGTCTTGAAATGATGGAAGTCCCTTTGAATAGTCGACGAACTTGTTTAAAATAGAAGCATCATAATTTTCGGAGACTTTTTTCTTTCCAATTTTCCTGCGATTCTTATTAAACTTCACTCGTGCCATCGGATTCTTTTCAAGTATTTCCATGTCGATTGCATATTCAAAAATTTTTTGAGCGTACTGTTTTAATTTTCTCGCATGAATATAATAACCAATCCACTCGTTCATCACCTTCTGACAATAAATGGGTGTTATTTCTTTTATCTTCCTTTTCCCAAATTTAGGTAAAATATGTTTATCGAACAAACGCTTTGTATCAACTTGTGTGGTGAGCTGAATCGTATCCTTGTATGAAGAAAACCAAATTTCATAGATCGTTGAAAATAGTTCATCTTCATCGACTTTATCTTCTTGAAAGCCATTCTCAGCAAATTCTACTTGTGCCCTTGCTAATGCTAATTGTGCCTCCTTTTTTGTTTTGAATCCTCGTTTAATAAAACTTTCCCTGTTTCCAGTATTTGGGTTCAATCCTTTATAAAATCTTGCAGTGTAGGTCGTAACCCCTGATTTTGTTTTATATGGAATAATTGGCGCCATACTTTTCTCCTTTATTCGCATGAACGTGTAGAAAGTAAGAGAGAAGAGTATCGTGATTATAACTCGCAAGACTTCTTTTTTCAGCCCTTTGCTTTATTTTTCTCCTTATTTCCCAACTACTGACGCATGTTTCATCAAATATTCTAAAACCTCATTTTTTTCCCAACGTCGTGAACTCCCAATTTGAATGAATGGTAAAACGTGATACATGTATTTATCAAAAGTATTATTCGATATATTCAGGTACTTACAAACTTCTTTTTTGTTCATCAAGTTTGATGTATGATTCTTCTTCATCTTTTCTGCTAGTAGCTCTTTAATTTCCTTTACAAGTTGCTGTTCTGTGTCATTAGATAATACCCCCAATAAGTCCCTCCTGATTTTCCATAAATTAATAACGGTTCAATTCATCATTTAACTTTTCGACTATTTGCGTGATATTCTTTGCATAAACACTTAAAACTTGCCCCAATGCCCCCTAGAAGCTATAAATCCCATAGGTATCACAATTATTTCGAGGCAACTAAGGGGAAACTAGGGGGCTTCTGGGCGGAAAACCACCGCCCTGTCAATTGGAATGCCTATGCGGCATTCTTCCCACGTTTTATCGGCTTTGTTGCCGAAAACGTGGGAATGCAATTTGCCCTTTTTGTTGTCAATGTCCTCAATATTTATTGGTCACTAGTGATTTTCCGACTTCTACTTCAATCATACCTGAATATTAACATGCTAAAAATCAATCATCTAGTCTGTTAGTTTTCATAAATCTCATAGTAGGTTTTCTTTTTTAATCATTTTGGAACGAGGAACAACGAAGGAAACATTTTTAAGAATCCTGACAACGAGGGAAAAAGAGAAAGATTTTTTGATTAAAATATTTCTAATTCTAATTATTAATAAATCCTTAAAGCAAAAGCAAGTGAGCAACCAATCGGCTTCTCACTTGCTTTTTTATAAGAATTATCACTTGCTTAATTTATCGGCTGCATTCCAACTCTTTTTGAGCTGTGAGTTACAGAAATTCTATAATCAAAACAACATTTACTGCAATCCATACTGAGAAATATAAAATTTTTCCAAATAGCTATTCAAGTTTAATGTTGTCCCAATCCCTCAGAATTTTGGAATTAGCAAAGGCATCTTGATATTCACAGTTGCTGGATAAAATATTGAAAAATTTTTCAAATTCCAAAATAGTGTGAAATTTAGTACTGCAATTATCGCGGTTAAAAAGAATTTACTTGATCTAAAAATTTGAAAATTCATTGCAATAATTACTAAAATTAAAATTATTGCTTGAGTGAGAGCTACAGTGGCAATTGCTAACTTTTTTATGTTTCATATTCATTTACCTTAATTTTCAAAATATTTTTATACAGCATTGTTTCGTATAGTTAATGTTTATTTACGAATGTATAAATCAACTTCTTTCTTCAGCTCAACTCTCATTGTTTCATCCCCAATAAATTCCAATATTTTCAATCCTTTATCTATTAAAGTAGTATCGCTCGTCGAAATGCCATACCTTACATAAGCTACTGCAATAAAATCATATCTCTTTGATTTTGTTGCATAAAATATAGCTAGTTTTGAAAATTTTTCACATAATGTTAGTTCATCATTTTTAATGAGAATAAGAGAAAGATTGAGTAAAATAGAAATTCTTAAAGGTTCGATTGGTTTGAAATCCGAAAAGTCATCTATATGTTCAAGGAGCTTGTCAATAATATCAAATATAATTTCTTTTGAAAAAATAAATAATACGTGATTGAGGATATCTAGTTCGTGATGATACCATTCGTTTCTCTTTTTAATTTTGTTCCATAGGTTATTTGCAATTTCCTCTAGTTTAATTTCAGAACTATTTTTCCGATTGTGAATCAAAAGAAAAATAGTTAATACATCAGAAAGCTCCTTTATCAGAATGTCGTTTTCATAAATAAGATAGTGCGTACACCTCGTAAGTAAATTTTGCACGTCATCAATTTGCGCACTAGATGTTATGCTCTGAAAATCAAGTATTAGTTTTGTTCGAACCGAAGGGAAGTCTTTATTACAATGATACTCAAACTCATGTAATGTCATATCAATTTTTTCAAGAAGTTTGCACATATATAGAAAATTAGGAATTTCTTTTCCATTTTCTAATTTTGAAATCGTACTGATTGCCATGTTTTTGGAGCATACTTCTTTTTGTTTAATCCTTTTATCAAGGCGTATTTCACGATATACTTTACCAAAATTTTCTTCCATATTCACCCTCCTTAAATTATAGATTTTCTTTTTCGCTAAATTTTTAAGATTAACACACATTACATTGTATAATAGTAGCATAATAATTAGAAAATTGGAGGATGAAAGGATGAATATTTTTGTGATATTAGAATTATGGTTTACGGGCCATTAGATTAATAGTGAGAAAAAATTTTAAATAATTGAGGGTTTTATGATTGAATTGGTGGATGTTACAAAAAATATTGCAGGTAATACCATAATTAATAAAGTCAATCTAACTATAAATGAAAATGATTTTCTTTCAATAACAGGTAAGAGTGGTTCTGGAAAAACAACTTTACTAAATATCTTGGCTTTAGAAAGTTCTCTATCAGGTGGATATATAATTTTTGATAGGCAGAAAATACTAACTCAAAAAGAAATGCAGTTAACGAAGCATCGCATAGGAAGAATATTCCAAGATTTTAAGTTAATTCCAGATTTGACTATTTTCGAAAATGTTTCTTATCTTTTAGAAAATGATGGAACTTTGAACAAATTAGAAATCACAGAAATAGTTATTTCCGCTTTGGATTTGCTAGGTATTTTAGAAATCCAAAATGAATTTCCAGATAATGTTTCGGGTGGACAACAACAAAGAGTCGGAATTGCACGTTGTATCGCTAGAGGAAATAAAATAATCATTGCAGATGAACCGACTTCAAACTTGGATCCACAAACTTCAAAGAATATTTTCGAAGTGTTGCGTAAAGTAAATCAATTGGGAATCCCTGTAATCGTTGCAACCCACGATGTTGATTTAATAAAAAATTATTCTACAAGAAATATCAGACTATCTGGGGGAACTATTGTTGAATGGAAAAAGTAAAAAAAATGTTAGAAGGATAAAATTTATTTTTAAAAGAGTAGTAAAAACACGGTATAGGAATAAAATGATATTTTTATACTTTGACATTTTGCAATTGTTTTTATTCTCAATTTATTTGTTATTATTTCAATTATTTTTAACTTTTTCAGATGCAATGCTAACAATCAGTAAGCAAATGGACGGTATATCAATTAATCAGCTTCAAAACAGTAAAATAGATGCAATGTTCAGCACTTTAGTTAGTGTTTTAACCATCTCTTTTGCAATTTTGATAGTTGCTCTTACTATTTTTATTTTATTTTATATCCATTCTACAATAAGGCAATTTATAGTCGTTTTCGAGAATAAAATCAGAATAAAGAAATCGTTAAATACTCGTTCATTATTTATCTCATTAGAATTTTTATTGGAGATGTTTTGTCCAACACCGATTCTGATTGTGATAAGTTTCTTGTTTACGAGTTTGCTCTCAAACAAGATAATTTCTGAAATAACATATGCCTTTCCAGTGGAAGAGTATCTTAACAATAATCAGAATCTATTTTTTTCTAGCTTTATTGTTTTAGCAATACTAATTTTACTTCTCGTTTTTGCTTTTTCAAGAATTTTGAGAGTTGTAAAAGGTTTAGATTGATGATTAAACTCTGCTTTGATTATATAAATATATAGTGGAGTTTTCATAAATAATTATTATAACCTATAGGAGGTTTAGGACATGAAAAAACTAAGTGAGTTAGAAACAAAAAAAGTAAAAGCCGGATGGACTTGTTGGTTTCCTTTTTGTGGAGCAAAAGGTCCAACTACATCAAGTGGATTGCTTCATGCACAGTTAAATCCACTGCATAGACCATTTATGTCGTTGTAATTAGTAGATTAAGCAACTAAGTTAGAGGTTGGGACAAAACTCAATAATCGAATTTAAAAGGCGAATGTGCGATTATCAAAATGAAAGTTCAGTAGGAAAAGCGCCGAAATTCTATTTTTGATAATAGAATTTCGGCGCTTTTTACCTTTTTCGATAACTGGTAAAATGACTCCTTTCGTTTTATCCTAGCCTCTTCTTTTATTATGAGGTGATAATTCTGATAAAATATCGAAAAATTAGACAGTCTTCACAAAACGATTGTGCTGCTGCATGTGTTGCAACAATCGCGAGTTACTATGGCACAAACATCCCAATATCTGTTCTTAAAGAAATGATTAAAATAGATAAACAGGGTGGAACAGCCTACGGAGTTATCGAAGCGGGGCAAAAGATTGGATTTAAGAGCGAAGCATTACAGGGAAATCTAATTGAGCTACTAAGAGAATATTCGGAAGGTAATATTGAAATTCCTTTCATAGCGCATACGATAACTCAGGAAGGGGTGTATCACTTTGTCGTTATTACTAAAATAAATGATTCAAAAATCTGTTTTTTTGATCCTGCAATTGGAGACCGTGAATTAACTTTGGAAGAATTCGAAAAAAAATGGACGGGCACAATTATTAGTTTTGAATTGAGGGATAGATTATTACTAAAATCAATTTTTAGAAAAAAGAACTCATTAAAATCCATATTAAAGATATTCAATCTGAAGTCCAGAAAAGTAATCTTTCTTATTTCACTATCTTTAATATTAACTTTAGCTAATATGGGCATCTCTTTATTATATAAGGTATTATTGGATTCATCATTGTCAGGTGAGGGTGTTTTTGGTCTGAGTAGCGATGCAAATGCAAATGTACTTTCAGCTATTTTTTTATTTTTTCTTGGACAAGCGTTTTTATTGATTCAAAGAGCACATTTAGTAAATCAACTTTCAAAAAACATAAATGATAACCTCTATAATAAGTATATTAATAGGGTTGTTAAATCAAAAATGGAATATTTCAGTACTATTGATTCTGGAGAAATTATATCTAAAGCACAAGCAATAATTGATATTCAACGTGGGTTTTCTACAGTTATTTTGACGGTAATATTGGAAAGTTTTTCTTTGATTATTGGGTTAATTTTATTATTAAACATCAGTAAATTTTTGAGTGTCTTTGCAATTTTTTTAGGTGTAATATTAGGAATAACTACTATCCCTTTTATAAAACCGATAAATAAAATAGAACAGCAAAAAATCGAGGCCAATGGAAACTCCATATTACACCTTACTGAAATAGTAAAGGGAATTATGACAATAAAAAGTAGTGATAAAGAAGGGAAATTAGCAAAGAAATTTTTAGCAAGTTCTCAGGAATTGTCTTCGATTTCTTATAGAGAAGGGATGTTCTCAAATGTTTTATCTAGCTTAACTTTTGTTCTAGAAAGTTTTTTTATGATTTCGATTTTATATTTTGGAGCAAAAATGGTTTTTGAGGGAAATTTAACTATAGGAAATTTATTTGCCTTTTTAACAATCATCCCTTTTTTCATTTTGCCGATAAAAAATATTATCAACTTGCAACCGGAATTTCTTAAATTGAAAAACTCATTTGTAAAGGTTGATGAAATTTTACATTTACCCGAAGAAAACATTAACATGGACACTTTAGAATTAGGAAATGACAAATATATTTTTTCATTTGAAAATGCAAACTTTTTCTACAATCATGATAAAGAGATTTTGAATAATATTAATTATAGTCTGGTCAAAGGTATAAAGGTTTTATTAGTTGGTAAAAGTGGAACTGGTAAGTCAACATTTATCAAGTTATGTACTTCGATATTAGAGATAAATAGTGGATCTTTTAAAGTAAATAAAAACTTATCTACGGGGAAAATAAGGGGCTACAGAAATAACATTGGATATATATCGCAAAGTCCGGATTTTTTTTCAGGTACAATTGGAGAGAATGTTTTGTTGAATTCTTCCGAAGATGCTTTATTGAAATATCAAAATGACTTGCAGAAAATTGGTTTCATTGACTTCATAAAAGAGCTGCCTTTAGGGTTAAACACATATATAAGCGAACAAGGTGCTAATTTCTCTGGCGGGCAAAGACAAGTTTTGTCATTAGCAAGAACAATTTTATCGGGAACAAATGTATTTTTTGTCGATGAGGGAAGTAGCAGCATGGATAGTGAATTAGAAAGAAAAATGTTTGATTATTTACTTGAAAAAAATAATGGGCATACTGTTTTTGCTATTACTCATGACTCATCCTACTCAAAAAAATTTGATGAAATTATCACCATTAATAAGAATAAATCAATTGAATATATCTTAAAGTATGAGGAGATTTAAATTTGGAGACATTATTTTTTATACTATATAATTTTGGCAGCGCTGTGTATTTGCTTGGTGTAATAACAGGGTTGTATGCTTTTCAAGATAAACTAAAGAGCATATCTTTAATCAAAAAAATTAGTATTTATATGATTGCGTTTGGCATTTTAGTACCATATACAATCTCATTGTTAATGGAGTTTTTTATCAAGCATTAACAAATTTGCTAATGAAAAAAGGTGACGTTGTGAAAAGCATTTTCCCCAACGTGCTTTCATAATTGACTAAGAGAGAACAACTATCCCCATTGATGCAAATAAGGAATCAAATTTTGAAATAATTATGATATCAGATTAAGAATAACACTAAAGGAGCAACCCAACTGGCTGCTCCTTTAGTGTTATTCTTAACGTTCATGCACAATTCGTGAACTCCTTTTGAACTCTCTTACATGAAATCAATTAAAATTCATTAAAATTTAAAACTTGAAAACCCCGAATTTACAGCGTTTTGACATCTATTGAAACACTTAGGAATCGTCCTTAGTCTTGCGCGTCTGCCAATTCCGCCATCTCCGCGAACAATTTCTATCATACCATAAAGTAATTATTTAAATCAACTAGCACAACAGGTGAAGAATAATAAAAATCAAAGAGGATGATGTTATTTTATATCTTTTCGTTTTGGCTTCTTTTCAAAATAGACTAAATTTTTGAAAATCTAGTTTATTTTTACTGAAATCTAGTCTAAATTTTTAAAAATCTAGTCTATTTTTCAAACAAGGCAAGATTGTTGAATAATCAAGGTTTGTTTTGACTGATTCCTTGAATAATAGATTGTTATTTTTTCGCAAATTTTTCAACAAATAAGTTATAATAAAATCAACAAGTATTTTTTTGAACAAATTTAATTGGAGGAAAATCAAATGAAAATGACAACCAGACAGTTTCAAAGAATCAATAGATGGATGGATATCCACGCTCGTCCTTTAGATTATGCACGATTTAAGTATCATTTTAAAAATGGCAACAAACAAAAAGTTGTTCGTATTCTTGAAAGTTACCAAAATGAAGATGGTGGCTTTGCTTATGCACTTGATCCTGATTCTTGGAACCCCAATTCAACTCCTGTACAGACATGGATGGCAACGGAAATTTTACATGAAATTAATTTTACTGATGCCAATCATCCAATTATTCAACAAATCCTCAAGTTTCTAGTAACTACTGAACATTTTTCTGATGACAAATGGGCATTTACGATTCCTTCAAATAATGATTTTCCTCATGCTTCTTGGTGGAGTTATGACACAAATAAGCAACAAACACCAGATTATAACCCAACGATTGCCTTAGTTGGATTTTCTTTAAAGTATGCTTCAAATCAAAGCAAAATTTATTCAATTTCTTATCAGATTGCCAAAAGAGCGGTGTTTCGTTTTGTCCATGATCAAATTCAACCAGATATGCATGAGTTAGCCTGTTTTGTTCGCTTTTATGAATATATTTCCGATAAACAGTTTTTATTTATTGATAAAGAAAGATATGTCGCAAAATTAATTGAATGGATTGAAAAACTCGTACCCCAAAATGAAGAGTGGGGAACAAACTACATAGCAAAACCCTCCATGTATATTGACTCACCACAAAGTCCTTTCTATGAAAAAAATAAAAAGCAAGCTGATTTTGAAATCGAGTTTATTTTAAATACCTTACAAGAAGATGATACATGGGAAGTTCCGTGGCAGTGGGAGGAGTATCCAGATGAATGGGCAATCAGTAAGAAGTGGTGGAAAGCTGATGTTGGCGTTAAAAACCTTTTGTATTTGAAGAATTTTAATAAGTTGGCTCATTTAGATAATAATGTTAGTTTGGATTAATCTTTGAAGAACGCAAACACTTTAGTACAGCGTAATTGATTTTACATTCTAAAAAAACGAAGCTTGTGAATTTCAACACTGCGAATTTTCGGCTGGTTTGGCTCTGCGCTTAGGGTGTCCGCCCTGCTGTAGCTGGACCGGTTCCATAACTTTTCAAGAAGGACGCTTGAAAAGTTATTACACCTCGCAAGCCTATAACTAGGAGTAATCGCTGAAGCGAAACTCCTAGTAATGCGCATTGTCGTCCTTTTAGGCTACGGCAGGGCTCCCACCCACGCTCTA
>JAITWV010000015.1 GCA_031285105.1 Streptococcaceae bacterium
GAACATTACAACGCTAATGATAAATACCTTTTAGCATCAACAAAAGAGGTAAGAAAAACAACCGCCAAGTATGATAATTTGTTAGACAGAAACATTATAGAACTATTAAACAAAGAGCGTTTGATAGAAATGTTGTATCACTTTATTGTATTTGACAGAGGTCAAAAAAAATTATGCCGACCCAATCAATATTTTGGCGTAAAAGCTGCACAAGAAAACATTAGGAATAGGAAAGGCGGCATTATTTGGCACACACAAGGTAGTGGCAAAAGTTTAACAATGGTGTGGCTTACCAAATGGATAAGAGAACACAATCCCAATGCAAGAGTTTTAATAATTACAGATAGAGATGAATTAGACAAACAAATAGAAAAAGTATTTAGCGGAGTAGATGAAGAAATTGTAAGAACCAAAAACGGGGCTGACCTTATTAGCAGATTAAGCGAAGCTACGCCTTGGCTTTTGTGTAGTTTAATACATAAGTTTGGGAATAAAGAAGAAGGCAATTATGACAACTATTTAGAAGAACTTAAAAATGCCTTACCCAAAAATTTTCAGCCCAAAGGCGATTTTTATGTGTTGGTGGATGAATGTCACCGAACACAAAGCGGAGATTTAAACAAAGCAATGCGAAGTATATTAGGCGATAATGCTTTGTTTATAGGATTTACCGGCACACCGATTTTAAAAACAGAAAAGAAAAAAAGCATTGAAATTTTTGGTGAATTTATTCACACCTACAAATTTGATGAAGCCGTAAAAGATGGCGTGGTATTGGATTTACGCTATGAAGCAAGAGATATAGAACAAAAAATAAACTCGTTAGAAAAAATAGATGATTGGTTTGAAATTACCACAAAAGGGTTAACGGACTTTGCCAAAACCGAACTCAAACAAAAATGGGGAACACTCAAAAAACTGTTCAGCAGTAAAGAAAGATTGAGCAAAATAGTAGGCGATATTCTGTTTGATATGCGTAAAAAAGAACGTTTGGCAAATGGTAGAGGTAATGCCATATTGGTTTCGGGTAGTATTTATAATGCTTGTAGATATTATCAGTTATTTCAAGATGCAGGATTTACAGCGTGTGCCATTATAACTTCTTTTGCACCCAACCACAACGATATAAAAGGCGAAGAAACTGGCGAAGGATATACTGAAAAATTGATGCAGTACGAGATTTATCAAAAAATGCTTAATGGCAAAACGCCCGAAATTTTTGAAGATGAAATCAAAAAGAAATTTATTGAAGAACCTGCACAAATGAAATTATTGATTGTAGTAGATAAATTGCTAACCGGTTTTGATGCACCACCTGCCACCTATCTATACATTGACAAATCAATGAAAGACCACGGATTATTTCAAGCAATATGCAGAGTAAACCGATTAGATGGCGATGATAAAGAATATGGCTACATAGTAGATTACAAAGACCTTTTTGGAAGTTTAAAAACAGCCATTGACGATTACACTTCACACGCATTTGAGGGTTATGATAAAGCAGATGTACAAGGACTTTTAGAAAACAGATTAGCCAAAGCAAAAGAAAAATTAGAAGATGCTTTAGAGGTTATAAGAGCATTATGTGAGCCGGTTGAACCGCCTAAACAAACAAAAGAGTTTATCCAATATTTCTGTGGCAATACCGAAATAGCAGAAGAGCTAAAAGAGAACGAACCTAAAAGAATTGCATTATACAAAGCTGTTATTAGCGTGATTAGGGCTTATTCTTGTATATCTGAAGAAATGCAAGAAGCAGGTTTTAATGCAAAGCAAACCGAAGCTATTAAAGCAGAAATAAAGCACTATGAAAATATTAGAAAAGAAATACAATTAGCAAGTGGCGATTATGTGGATTTGAAAAAGTTTGAACCTGCAATGCGTTTTCTAATTGATAGTTATATCGGCGCAGAAGAAAGTAAAAAAATATCGGCATTTGATGATTTTAGTTTAGTTGAACTTTTAGTAGAAAACGGTGTAAGTGCATTAGATAGTTTGCCTCAATCTATTAGAAGTAATAGGGAAGCAATGGCGGAAACCATTGAAAATAATTTACGAAAAGTAATTATTGAAGAAAGCCCTGCTAACCCAAAGTATTATGAAAAAATGAGTACGCTTTTAGATGAACTCATTAAAATGCGAAAAGAAGAAACCAATAGATATGAAGAATATTTAAAAAAAATTGTAGAACTAACCAAGCAAATCAAGAAACCCAACCAATCCCAAAATTACCCAACTTCAATAGATACATCAGCCAAGCGAGCTTTATTTGACAATCTAAATAGAAATGAAGCATTAGCAATTTCATTAAATGAGCATCTTATAGAAACAATGGATGACGAATGGAGAAGCACACACATTAAGCGTAGAAAAGTTGAAATAGCTATACAAACAGTCTTAAATGATTTTGGGATAACCGAAGAAATAGAAATCAAAAGAATTTATGATTTGGTGTATAATCAGAATGATTATTAATTGACAATTATGAATTATCAATTAACCATTAATAATTATCAATTAACCATTGACGTAGTGCGTAAGGATATAAAAAATATGCACTTGGCAGTTTATCCTCCAACCGGCAGGTTGCGTATTGCAGTGCCTGAAAGAGTTACTGATGATGCTATTAGATTATTTGTTGTTTCTAAATTAGGTTGGATAAAAAGAAATCAACGAAATTTTTTATTGCAAGAAAGGCAAACGGAAAGACAATTTATAGAAAGAGAAAGCCATTATTTTCAAGGTAAAAGATATTTGTTAAATATAGTAGAAACAGATAAGAAGCAACAGGTGGTAATTAAGAATAAAACCTATTTACAGCTTGAAGTAAAATCAAATGCTACGTTAGAAACTAAAGCAAGGATTATGAATGATTGGTATCGAACAGAATTAAAAAAAACTGTTCAACCTTTTATTGATAAATGGGTTACTCAAATAGGCGTTCAACTGAATGATTGGCAAATAAAACAAATGAAAACCAAGTGGGGAACTTGCAATATTGAAGATAAAAGAATTTGGATAAATCTTGAATTAGCAAAAAAATCAGTCAATTGTTTAGAGTATATTATAGTTCACGAACTTATTCATTTGATAGAACGCCATCACAATGATAGATTTTTAGCATTAATGAACTATCATTTACCCAACTGGAAACAATTAAAAAAAGAATTGAACAATCAGCCTGTAAGCCATTCGGAATGGACGTATTGATTTCGGATTGAAAAGTTGAGCAATAAAATGAACATTACAGAGAACATACAAATTCTTTACCGCTGGATTGTGAAACTTGGAAATGGAAAATATGAAGTTGACAGACCTAATTATTCAGAAAGATTGCATATCGTAAAATAAGCACACAAGTTATACTAGAATCTCAAAACACAGAATACGAAAGCAAAACAGAAAAAACAAAATCTCATAAATGAACAATACAAATACAAACTTTATTCTCTTTAAGACCGAATACGAAAAAATTTCAATAGATGTTCGTTTTGAAATGAAACCATT